>JBAULD010000365.1:0-6224 GCA_049578005.1 Polyangiaceae bacterium | reverse complement strand
CGCCGCCGCGACGGCCGCGTCGACGGCATTGCCGCCGTTCGCGAGGACCTCGGCACCGACTTGGGTGGCGAGCGCGGCGTCGGTGGCGACCATCCCCCGGGCCGACGCGGGCGAAGTGGCTCCTTGGGCAAAAGGCCATTCGGGTGGAAAGCGGGGTGAGGCGGCGACGGGCTGCCCGGAAACGGCCTTCGCGGCGGCCGGCTCTCCGCTCCGCGACGGGGCAGAAGGCGGCGTGCACGCGGCCAGGGCGAGGGCGAGGATTAGGATCGGGCGCCGCACGGACATGGCTCTTCGTATCGCATGAGGCGGGGCCGATGGCGACACGTCTCGGCCGTCGAACGGCGCCAGGCGCTCAGGCACCCTGAGCAGCCAGAATCAAGGGTCCCGTGCGCGGCCGATCGCCGCCTGCCCGCGTGCTATCTTTCACCATGTCCCATCAGAAGGCCGTTCGAGCCATACCACTCGAGCTCATCGAGAAGCTCCCCAAGACGGATTTGCACGTCCACCTCGACGGGTCGCTCCGACTCTCGACGATTCTCGATCTCGCAGAAAGACAGAAGATCGAGCTTCCCGCGGACGACCCCGACGGACTTCGCGCCGCGATGCACCTCGGACACGGGTGCGGATCGCTCGTCGAGTACCTCAAGGCGTTCGACGTGACGCTCCGGGTGATGCAGACCGAGGAGTCGCTCCGGCGCATCGCCTACGAACTCGGCGAAGACGCGTCACGCGAGAACGTCCGCTACATGGAGGTGCGCTACGCCCCGATGCTCCACACGCGCCGCGGGCTGAAGCTGACGACCGTCGTGGAGTCCGTGCTCGAGGGCCTGCGCGAAGCCCAGGAAAAACACGGCATCGAGTCGAACGTCATCATCTGCGGCATCCGCAACGTATCCCCGGAGCACTCGCTGGAGATGGCGGAGCTCGCGGTCGCCTACAAGGGTCGCGGCGTCGTCGGTTTCGACCTTGCCGGCGCGGAGTACGACCACCCCGCGAAACACCACAAAGCGGCGTTCCAACTCGTCCGCGACAACAACATCAACGTCACGATCCACGCGGGGGAGGCCTACGGGCCCGAGTCGATCGCGCAGGCCATTCATGTCTGCGGAGCCCACCGCATCGGACACGGTTGCCGGCTGCGCGAAAACGGGGACCTGCTGCATTACGTGAATGACCACCGTATTCCGCTCGAATGCTGTCCCTCTTCCAACGTGCAGACGGGAGCCATACGCGACTTGGCGAGCCACCCGCTCAAGCTCTACAAGAACTTGGGACTCCGGGTGACCGTGAACACGGACAACCGGCTCATCACGGATACGACCGTGAGCAAAGAGCTTTGGCTTTGCCACACGCAGATGGGCCTCGGACTCACGGACATCAAGCAGATCATCCTCAGCGGCTACAAGAGCGCGTTTCTCCCGTTCCACGTCAAGCAGCAGACGCTACGGAAAGTCAGCGAAGAGCTCGCTGCCTTCTCGGACGAAGATCCCGTCGCGGCCCATCAAGCGCCGTCTCCGGCAGTGCAAATGTCTTCGTAGGACTGCTCTCGAGGCCGCGGCCAGTCGCTGTGGGCCCCCTCGAGCGGCGGCAACTCGGCAAGCAGCCGTGAGAGCGCATTTTGCCGCGGCGACCCAACTTCCGGCGGGGCGCGTGTTCTGTCTTGCACGACGATCGGCTATGGAGAATTCGTGTCTTCCCGGGCTCTCTCCGTCCCGCTCCCCTTTATCGGGATCCTCATTGTTGCCAATCTGGATTGCTCGCCCGGATCCCCCGCGGCGGGATCCTCGGCCGCGGGGGCGGCGGGCAGCGGCTCTTCCGGCGGATCTTCTACGGCTGGATCCTCGGGGTCGCAGGCGGCCGGCTCCGGCGCGACGACAACCGATTGGGACGCGACGACTTCCGCGGACGGCGCGGGCACGATGGGCGTGCCCGAAGCAGCGACGAGCCCGGAGGCGGGATGCGCGCCGGGTACGAGCGCATGCGGGGGGGCATGCATCGACCTCACGAGCAGCGCGGCGAACTGCGGGGCGTGCGGGACCGGCTGCCCCGCGGGCCAGGTGTGCCAAAAAAGCGTGTGCGGTTGCGCCCCGGGCGAGAGCACGTGCTCCGGCCAATGCACGGACACCACGTCCGACGCGAAAAACTGCGGGGCGTGCGGCAGCGCATGCCCTGCGGCGATGGTGTGCTCGCAGGGCAAGTGCGCGTCGGGATGTGCGGGTTTGCTGACGGCCTGCTCGGGCTCCTGCGTCGACACTTCGGGGAGCTCGCTCAATTGCGGCAGCTGCGGTCACGCGTGCGTCGGCGGCCAGTCCTGTTGGATGGGGGCCTGTCGCTGTCCGACCGGACAAGACGCGTGCGGCGCCAACGGGCAGTGCGTCGACGTGACGATGAACGCGCTCCACTGCGGGGCGTGCAGCAACGCGTGCGCCACGGGCGCCGCCTGTACGTCGAGCGAGTGTTCGTGCCCGGCGGGGCAGACGGCGTGCAGCGGAGCGTGCGTCGACCTCGACACCGATCCGAAGAACTGCGGAGCGTGCGGCACGGCGTGCACGACGGCCGGGACGCAGTGCCTCGACGGCGCGTGTATCAATCCGACCAGTGTCGACTGCGGGGGCGGCGCGATGGTCGGCTATAGCTGCACGTCCTACGCGTCGACGCTGCTAGGCCAATATTGGGTGAACAACAACGAGTGGGGAGTCGTCGACGGAGGGACCAGTGGGCAGCAATGCATCTGGGGGACCTGCCAAACGGGCGACCTCGTCGGCTGGGGCACGAGCTGGAATTGGACCGCCGGAAACGGCCAGGTCAAGACGTACGCGAGTCTCGTCTTCGGATGGCAGTGGGGTTGGAAGGTGACGAATACGGGCTTGCCCGTTCAGATTTCCGCCGACCACGCGGTCAATTGCGGGTGGGACTTCACGGTGTCGCAAAACGGCACGCTCGACATTTCTTACGACACCTGGCTCCACTCGATCGCCAATCCCGGTTACGCGGACACTCCGTCCGAAGAGGTCATGATTTGGCTTTATTACGCTGGGGGCGCCGGGCCGATCGGGCCGACAATCGCCTCCGGAGTCAGCATCGCCGGCGCGACCTGGGACCTTCACCAAGGGCAAGCTTCGGGGTGGCCCGTATCCTCGTACGTTCGAACGAGCAACGCGACGACGGCGGTCATGGACTTGATGGCATTTTACAAGGACCTCGTGACGCGCGGTTGGATCCCGAACACGCGCTATTTGACCGGTGTCCAGACAGGCACCGAGGTATTCACGGGCACTGGAACCCTCACGACGAATGGGTTCTACTGCCGCGTCCAGTAGATCCATATCGCGATCGCGTAGCAGGCGCCCGCGCGATAGAACACGACCTCTTGGAGTCCCTCATGGCATTCTCGAATCGCTCGAACAATCGCTCGCGCCTCGCGACTCTTTCCTTGATCGGATGCGTGGGCACCGCGATCGGCGCGGCCGGCGCGTGCACTTCGTCGAGCCCCAGCGACACCGGAATTCCGTCGCGAAACGGCGGAAGCTCGTCCGCGAACGGGAGCTCGAATGCGAGCGGCAGTTCGTCCGGGAGCGCGAGCTCCCCGGGCGGCCAAGGTTCGTCGGGCGGCGGAAACTCCTCCGGTGGCTCCGGGAGCTCACCGGCGAGCTCGGGGTCGCCTGGAGGCAATGCTTCGTCCGGCAGCAGCGGCGCCACGTCCGCAGGCGGTTCGGGGAGCAGCGGCGCGGGCGGCTCCGACGCCGGAGGCTGCGTCCCGGTAACGGGCCCGTCGCTCATCAACTTCGAGAACTACAATCCGACGTTGGATGGGGGAAACTTCAACGGTTCTTTCGGCACGTGGCCTCAGCTCGGATACATCGGGCCGTACGCGTTCTCGGGGGGTGCCCCGGACGGCGGACCAAACTACACGCTCAATCCCATCACGGGCCAAACAGGAGGCTTGATCGACGGCGGCGCAGACTGGGGCATCGAGCTCCACGTGATGCAAGAGACCCATTTCGGCGCAGGCCTCGGCTTCTGGATGAGCTGCGCGAACGCGTCCGCGTACAAGGGTATCTCCTTCTGGGTGAGAGGCCAGGTTCCCTCGAACACCATCTCCCTGACGCTCAGCACGCTCGACACGACGCCAACGAGCGCGCAGCCGCCAGGGACTTGCCCTGGGATGACGAGTCCGGCGCTGTGCGGCACGCCACCGGCGGCCGGCGCCTGCTGCGCGCCGTTCGCGGCCAGCATCCCGGTCACGATGGTTTGGACCAATGTGCAGCTCCCGTGGGCAAAGTTCACGGGAAACGCGGGGGGCGCGAGCTACACCTTGACCGGCGCGGACATCGACGGCCTCACGTTCAACATGAACCTGAACTACGGCGAGGTGGACGCGGGCCCGGACGGGGCGGGCATTTACGGCCCCACTCCCGCCGACCTCGATCTTCAAATCGACGATATCGCCTTCATGCAGTAGACCCGCGGCTCGAATGGACGGAGCGTCCGCGTAACGGAGGGAGGCAACGACATGGCGAGAGTGACAGGGGTCGGCGGCGTGTTCCTGAGGAGCGCGGACCCGAAGGCGCTCGGAGCCTGGTACGCGAAGCACCTGGGCATCGAGATCGGCGACTACGGGGCGACCTTCTCGTGGAAGGACGAAGTGCCGAAGGGGACAGGCATGACGGCCTGGAATCCATTCCCTATGGACACGACTTACTTCGGTGATGGGAATCAGGCGGCGATGATCAACTACCGCGTCGACGACCTCGACGCGCTCCTCGTCGATCTCGCCGCCGCGGGCGTCTGGATCGATCCGACGCGCCTGAACGAAAGCTACGGCCGCTTCGCCTGGATCAAGGACTGCGATGGGAACAGGGTGGAGCTCTGGCAGCCGCTCGAGACGCCCGAGACGTAGCGTGGCTCAAGGCGTCCCTGACGCCCCCCCAACGCACCGAAGCTACTTCGCGACGCCGGCTTCCATAGGCGGAGGGGGCGTGAGACCAGGGGGGATGGTGAACTCGCCCCACGCGGGGATCAGGTTATTGACCGTGAAATCCTGGTTCCACAAGTAGATCGGCGCGTACGTCGAGATGGCCTGCGTCTTGTTGTCGACCACGATGCCGGCCACGTAGAGCTGCTGCCTTCTCTTGTTGCCGTTCATCGGGTCCGGCGGCGACGTGGGGCTTCGCGTGGACGAGAACGTGATCCAGTAATACGTCTGGCCGTCGACCACCTGCGGCGTCGGCACCTGCGCGCCTCCATCGCCACTGGCGGCCAGAGGATTGGGCGCCCACTTCGGCCACGTGTTCTGGACGGCGTGGGACATGGCACCGGTGCAGGCGACCGGGTCGTTCGACTTGAGAGCTGTCGCCGTGCCGCCCATTCCGCCGTTGTACGGGACCACGTAGATGTCGGCCTGCGGCGCGTTGTACATGCTGGTGCCCGTGGGGACCCGGTTGAACGCGATGAGCTGGTCGTCCGGCGACCACGAAGGGTAATATTCGCTCTGGGCCTTATCCGAGGCGCCCGGAAGCGCCGCCGCCGCGCCGCCCGCCCCGTTGTTGTAGGGGACGACATAGACGTCCGAAGTGCACGTCGTGCCGCTCAGCTCGCAGTCCATGCGGCCGTCTTTCGTGCCGATGTTCGTCGAGCCGTACGCGATGGCGTCCGTTCCGTTGACGCCGTGGCTCCAGTTGGGGCCGCCCGCGCTGTTGGGGTCTCCCGTTCGGGCGATGAGCCCCCAACCGCCGGCCGACACTCCCGGCGCGGCGCATCCGGCGCCGGTGCAGGGGACCGCAAGGGGCAGCGGCGAGGTCAGCATCCCAGGGTTGTAGCCGGTGCCGGTGGGCAACGTTCCTGCAAACTCGAGGTCGAACCATGCGAGCTGCGAGACAACTCCCGTGGCGCTGCCCGGGGAATTCGCCATGATTTGCATCTCGGTCTGGTTCCAGGCCGCGCCGAGCGCGGCCACGAGCTTTCGGTCCCCCGTCACATAGTGCGCCGGCGAGAACGTCTGGATCCCCATCATCACTTGGTTGACGCTGGGCGGTGCGTAGTATCCGTTGATGTTCGGGCTCAAGTTCGATGCCGCGGCCGGCGTCAACCACGGCGGCGCGGTGCCCACAGGGGGAGCCGCGTCCCCGGTCGCGACGGACGCGAGCGCCGTCGCCCACGGCCATTGCGACGTGAACGACACGTACTGTCCGTCGGGCGTGGCCGTGTGGCAGCCGATGCAAAAT
>JBAULD010000364.1:0-2541 GCA_049578005.1 Polyangiaceae bacterium | reverse complement strand
CGGCTGGGCGCTCGACTACGGCGCGCGGCGGTCGGGGGCGCGCCGTGCGACCAGCCGGGCGCTGCGTTTCGGCCTGTATGCCGCCGGCTGGGATCTAATCATCGGGCCGCTCGGAGTCGTGGTCCTCGCCGCGAAGGAAGGCCGCCGCGCCGCGATGTCGGTCGCAGGAGTCGGAGTGGGGCTGCCGGGTCGCAGCGCGCGGGCCTTCCTGCGAGGCTGCTACGGACTCGAGGGGAACGCTGCGCGGCCCGCGATGCGAGCGTCGTGGGTGGCAGCGGCGATCGCCACGACCGTCGGCGCGTTCGCTGTAATCGCCGCGTTCCTTGCTGCATTGTTCAGCTGACGACGGAATTCGAAGGATCGGGCGGGGCGCGGCCATAGTGTTTGGAATGCCCTCGGGACGAAACACGTGCCTGTCGTATTGGCGGCTGATTTTCCTGATCCTTCTCGCGGGGGCGACGCTCCTGCTCGGGTGCGCGCGCGAGGGGACAGGCGCGAACGGATTCGCGGTCGCGGTCGACGCGTCCGCGCCGTCGGGGGAGCCGGGCAAGAGCGCAATCGCTTCCGAGAGCGACGCCCAAACGGTCTTCACGTTCGTCGACGCGGCGGCGAGCGGCCCTCGCGGTAACGAAGACGCCGCATCCGACGGCGGATGCCGCGGCGACGTGTGTATCGACGCTCCGGTAGCGATATGCGGCGACGGCATCATCAACGGGACAGAGCAATGCGACGACGGCAACACGGCCCCGGGAGATGGGTGTAGTGCATCGTGCAGACTCGAGCCCGGCTTCGCGTGCGTGACGCAGGCGATGGTCCCGAACTCGGTCTGCCACAAGACGACCTGCGGCGACGGAGTCAAAGAGGGGTTCGAGCAGTGCGACGACGGGAACCTGATTCCCTATGACGGCTGCTCGCCGACGTGCACGCTCGAGCCCAAGTGCAACGGGACGGGGGGATGCACGGGCGTCTGCGGCGACGGTCTCGTGTTTCCCCCCGAGCAGTGCGACGACGGCAATACCATTTCGGGCGACGGCTGCAGCTCGACCTGCATGCTCGAGACGGGCACGGGGTACACGTGCACGAACGTCAACTCGCCGCCCGCCGGCACGCTCAACATTCCCATTCTCTATCGCGACATGCTCTATCACGTGTCGCCGGCACCGCTTCCGGTCCCGGGGCCGACGGGCGGCGGACATCCCGATTTCAATTACGACCCCTACAACGTGGGAAACGTCTTGGGTCTCGTCTTTTCGCCACTCCCGGCGGACGGCGAGCCGGTGCTGTCGTCGGTCGGAGTGCCGCAGACGCTCACGAATGCCGTGGACTTCTGCTGGTGGTACCACGAGAAGGGATGCGCGGGCGCCGGGAGCACGAATCCGTACGACAAGCTCGTATACCTCGACGCGACCGGCAAGCCGACGACGCTCCCGTTGACGGAGACCGCGCCGGGTTCGAACATCTACAAGTACGCCAGTTTGGCGTTCTTCCCGCTCGACGGACTCGGCTGGAACGCCGGACTAAATCCGCAGACGAGCACCACCGCCGGTACCACCTGCACGAACACGGGTGCCCACAACTTCTCGTTCACGAGCGAGCTCCACTACGTATTCACGTTCGACGCAGCCGTCGCCGCGAGCGCAACGCCCACCGTATTCACCTTCAGCGGGGACGACGACGTCTGGGCGTTCATCAACAATTATCTGATCGCCGACCTGGGCGGAATGCACGACCCATTGCCCGCGACCCTGACCCTCGACACGATCACCGCGGGCAAACTGGGTCTCACCGACGGCGGCTGGTACTCGATCGATCTCTTCCAGGCGGAGCGCCACACGTGCGGCTCGACTTACTCGCTCACGCTGGGCGGGTTCGTGCACACGATTACCCAATGCAAAGTGGTGTGCGGCGACGGCATCGCCGCGGGCACCGAACAATGCGACAACGGGACGAACAACGTGCCCGCGTCGTCGAACCCCTACGGCCGAGGCGTCTGCACCGACATGTGCATGCTCGCACCGTATTGCGGCGACGGCATCGTCCAACCGCAGTTCGGAGAGAAGTGCGACGGTGGACCGACCTGCGATTCGACCTGCCAGCCGAAGAAAGCGATGTGACCGCCGTCCCCGGCCCCCCGCGTCTCCGGCGTTCGGTGCGTTAGAAAAACACGCCCGCCTCGAGCGACAGGGTCCACTGTCTGGCGCCGGAGATCCCCAGATTCGCGTTCTCGCTGCTCGGGTCCTCGAGATCCATCGCGAATTGGCCGCCCAAAGAGAGAATCGCGTAGCGGTACGTCACGCCAGCGATTCCCCGCCATCGGTGCACGCGCGCCTGTCGGAACGTCACGTTATTGTTGAAATCGTTGTTGTTGTCGATCGTCATATTCGGACCCGTGGTCAGCTTGTTGCTGCATACTGGCAGACCGCTCTGCGGGTCTTGACCTTGGTAGCCACACTGCCGGAGCGGATCGACGCTGGGCGTGAGATCGACGGCCGTCGAATCGGCAAAGACGATTAGCCGCTGCGCCCCGAGATAGGGCGTCAC
>JBAULD010000363.1:0-5952 GCA_049578005.1 Polyangiaceae bacterium | reverse complement strand
GAGCGTGGCTCGCCCCCGAGGCGCTGGCGAGCGCCCCGCCGGCCATCGCGTTCCCGCACGCCGGTACGCTGCGGTGGCACGTGCGCGAAAAGGGAAGCGGCGTCGTCCCGGCGCGCATCATCGTGCGTGGCATCGACGGAACTGCCGACCCCGACTGGGGCGAAGATCCCTCCGACGGCGCGTCCCTCAACGTCATCCACATCGATCGCGACGGCGGGCGCCCAATCCCGCCCGGTCGCTATCACGTCATGGTCACGCGCGGCTTCGAGTACACGATGCACGAGGCGGACGTGACGATCGCGGACGGCGAGACGGCCGTCGTCGAAGCGCAGATCGAACGGGACGTCGATACGCGCGGGTGGACCGCCGCGGACCTCCACGTCCACGCCGTGCCCTCGTTCGACGCTCCGACCCTCCTTTCGGACCGGGTTCGAGCCCTCGCCGCCGCCGGCGTCGAAGTCGCCGTGGCCACCGACCACAACGCGGTCACCGACTACGGTCCGGCCATCCGCGAGCGCGGGCTCGACCGCTGGCTCGCGTCCATCGTCGGCGACGAAGTCACGACGCGCGGAGTACTGCTCGGCCACTTCAACGTCTTTCCGCTGGCTGTCGGCACGGAGCCGCTCCCGTTCGACCGCGTGACGCCCTCCACGATCGTCGCCGCGGCGCGCGCCGCTCCCCCGACCGACCGCGCAAAGGTCGTGCAACTGAACCATCCGCGCATGGGCAGCATCGGTTACTTCGAGCTGGCGCGCTTCGACCCGCGCGACGTGGCTGGTTGGCGCCAGCGCTCACCGCTCATCGACCCCGGCTTCGACGCCATCGAAGTCTTCAACGGCGACGACTACGCGGCCCTCGACAACGTCGAGCGGGTGATGCGCGACTGGTTTGCGCTGATGGACGCCGGCGTCCGGATCACCGCCACCGGCAACTCGGACTCGCACAAGCTCTCGTACCACGAGTGCGGCGTGCCTCGGAATCTCGTGAACGTGGGCGAAGACGACCCCGCTCGCCTCGACCCGAGCCGGTTCGTCGACGCAGTTCGCGCCGGTCGCGTCGTCGTCTCGAGCGGGCCCTTCGTCACGTTGGAGGTTGGCGGGCACGGGCCGGGCGAGGGCGTCTCCGCCGGAGAGCAGGAAGTCCACGTAGTCGTGCAAGCGCCGCCATGGGTCGACGTGTCGCGCGTCGAGATCGTGCGTCGCGGCGAAGTCGTTCAGGCGTGGACTGGTCCCTTCGCCGAAGGGACCAAACGACTCGACGCGCGTCTGCAGCGTTCGTTCGCCAAAGGCGATTGGATCGTGGCGATTGCGCGCGGCGAGCGACCGATGCGGTTTCTTCCGCGCGCCGGGGCGAAGCCCTTGGCCTTCACCAATCCTGTTTGGGTCGAGTAGAGCGGGCGCGCGCTCGGCGCCCGAACGATCGCCTGGTAGCATGAGGGGCAGCGTGCCCGACATCGACGCCGCCCTCATCCGGGAAGTGGACCTGCTCTGCCTCGACGCGGGCAATACCGTCGTCTTTCTCGAGCACGCCCGCCTCGCGGCGAGCTGCGCCCGACACGGGTTCCCGACATCGGCCGAGACGCTCGTGCTCGCCGAGGGGCACGCCAAGGTCGCGATCGAATGCGGCGAGGTCGTCGACGTCGCCTGGTCCCAAGCGCATGTGCCGGGCGGCCGCGGATGGGGCCACGTCGTCGGCACGATGCTCCAACGCGCCGGGCTCCCGCTCCTGCGGGTCCCCGAGCTTCTCGACGCCCTCTGGCCCGACCACCGCGCGCGCAATTTCTGGTCGGTCGTGCCGGCGGGCCTCCCCGAATCGCTGGCGCGGGCACGCGCGAGAGGCGTACGCGTGGCGGTCATCAGCAACTCCGAGGGATTTCTCGAAGAGATCCTGGAAGAAAGCGGAATCCTCGGCTCGTTCGATCTCGTCGTCGACAGCGGAGTCGTCGGCGTCGAGAAGCCGGATCCGGCGATCTTTCGCTTCGCCCTCGAGCGGACAGGGATCGGCGCTGCCCGCGCGCTGCACCTGGGCGACACCTACGCGACCGACGTCCTCGGCGCACGCGCCGCGGGGATTCGCGTGGCCCTCATCGATCCCTACGGACACCTCACAGGGCGCCACGCCGACGTGCCGCGCGTCCCCGGCGCGCCCGAGGTCGCCGAAGCGATCGCTTCGGCGCGGGCGTGAGGTCGGCGTCGTGCCCAGCGAAAAGCTGATAGCCATCATCCCGGGGGACGGCATCGGCCCCGAAGTCATCGCCCAAGCCATCCGAGTTCTCCATTGCTATCGCGAGGAGCGAGGGCTGCCGCTCCGCCTCTGGCCCCTCGATCTCGGCGCCGACCGCTACCTGCGCGACAAGACGACGTATCCAGCGGAAGTTCACGCGCGCATCGCCAACGAGGCGAGCGCCGTCTTGGTCGGCGCGCTCGGCGATCCGCGCGTTCCTGGATTCGAGCACGCCCGAGACATTCTCTTCGGGCTACGCTTCGGGCTGGACCTCTACGCGAACGTCCGCCCGGTTCGCGCGCTCGGGGAGGGCCTCGTTCCGCTGCGCGATTTCGGCATGGAAGACGTCGACCTCGTCGTCTTCCGCGAGAACACGGAAGGGATTTACGTCGGCCTCGGAGGCCAGTTCAAGCGGGGCACGCGCGACGAAGTGGCCATCAGCGAAGACGTCAACACGCGCAAAGGCGTCGAACGCTTGATCCGCGCCGGCTTCGACTATGCGCGCGCGCACGGACGCAGACGCGTGCACATGGCCGACAAGTCGAACGCCATGAGACACGCCCATGAACTTTGGTATCGCGTCTTCTTCGAGGTCGCGAGCGACTATCCCGAGATCGAGGCGCGCCACCTGTACATCGACGCGCTCTGCCTCCATCTCGTTCAGGACCCAAGTCAGTTCGACGTCATCGTGACATGCAATTTGTTCGGCGACATCGTCACCGACCTCGGCGCCGCGCTCCAGGGCGGGCTCGGAATGGCGGCGAGCGGCAGCTATCACCCGAGCGTCCAGCGATGTTGCGACCAGGCCCACGGTTCGTCGAGGGTCGCGCTGTTCGAGCCGGTGCACGGGTCGGCCCCGCCGCTCGCCGGCAAAGACGCCGCCAATCCTCTCGCGAGCGTGCTGACGGTCGGGATGATGCTCGGCCACCTGGGATGGCCGGAGGAAGAGCGCCGCCTCGAGCAAATCGTGGCGCGCGCGATCGCCGAGAAGCAGTGCACGCGCGACGTGGGCGGCGAGCTCGGGACGCAGGCGGTCGGCAGCTGGATCGTCGGGGAGCTCGAGGCGGCGTTCCGATAAGTCGCTCGGCTTGGATGGAAGGCCAGCCCTTCTACAGCACGGACTCCACGGCGACGTACTCGAGCCCGTGCGCGAGGGCGACCGGTTCGCAAGTGACGTGGCCTCGGTAGGTGTTGAGCCCGAGCATCAGCGCACGGTCTCGGCGCGCGGCGTCCGCCAGGCCTCGCTCCGCGATCTTCACCGCATACGGGATCGTGACGTTCGTGAGCGCCCAGGTGCTCGTTTGGGGAACCGCCCCGGGCATGTTCGGCACGCAGTAGTGCACCACTCCGTCGACTTCGTAGGTCGGACGGTCGTGGTCCGTCGGGCGGCACGTCTCGATGCAGCCGCCCTGATCGACCGCGACGTCCACGATGACGCTTCCCTTTTCCATCTTCCCGACGAGCTCGCGCGTCACGAGCTTCGGCGCCGCCGCACCCGTGACGAGCACCGCGCCGACGATCAGGTCCGCCCGGAGCACTGCATCTTCGATGTTGGTCGGGTTCGAATAAAGCGTCTCGATCGCGCCGCCAAACACGTCTTCGAGGTGGCCCATCGTCTCGGCGCGTACGTCGAGGACGGTTACCTGCGCTCCCATGCCGATGGCGATCGTCGCCGCGTTTCGACCGACGACCCCTCCTCCGAGGATGACCACGCGCCCGCGTCGCGTTCCGGGTACGCCGCCGAGGAGCAACCCCTTGCCGCCCCTTTCCTTCTCGAGGAAGGTCGCACCGACCTGAACCGCCATGCGCCCGGCCACTTCGCTCATCGGTCGCAACAAGGGCAGCGACCCGTCCTCGGTCTCGATGGTCTCGTAGGCGACGGCGGAGACGCCGCTCTGCGCGAGCCTCTTCGTGAGCTGCGGTTCGGCCGCCAGGTGCAAGTAGGTGTAGAGGACGAGGTCCTTCCGGAAAAAGCCGTACTCGCGCTCGAGCGGCTCCTTCACCTTCACGACCATCTGCGCGCCCCACGCGTCGGCTGCAGTCGGCACTATCTTCGCGCCCTGCGCGGCGTACTCGGCGTCGCGAAGTCCGCTGCCCTCTCCCGCGCCGGCCTCGACCAGGACTTCGTGACCGCGCCCTACCAAGATTCGTGCTCCGGCCGGCGTCATCCCGACGCGATATTCGCGGGTCTTGATCTCTCTGGGCACTCCGATAATCACAGGCGGGGCTCCTTTTCGACATTCGCGCGAGAGACCCTGGCGACGATAGCAGAGACCCCTCTGCACCTGCAGCGGTACCGGGCGGCTCGGCCGTCAGCCCCAGAAAGGGCATCACTTGAACGACAAGCCCGCACGCCGGAGGACTCGCGCCCAGCCGCGGCCCGCCGCGCGACACCGCAGCGTTCTCGTCGTCGACGACGACGAGGCGATCCGGCAGGCCATCGCCGAAGTGCTGCGCGACGAAGGGTACGACGTCGTGTGCGCGGCGAACGGCGCGCAAGCGTTGCGCGAGCTCAAGAAGGAAAAGCGCCCCGACCTGATGCTCCTCGACTTGATGATGCCGGTCATGAGCGGCTGGGAGGTTCTCGAGGAGCTCGAGGCGAACGGTGAGCTTTCGCAGATCCCTATCGTCGTCGTCTCCGCGATGAGCGCTCCCGGGGTGGCCGAGCACCTCTCCAAACCTCTCGATCTCGACGACCTCCTGAGCACCGTGGCGCGGCTCACGCTCGAGCCGAAACGGTGAGCGTCGTATCGTTCCCCGAACGTCCCGGATCCTTCTGGGACTCCTCGGCGCGAGCGACTACGCTGCCCCCCTTTGCCGATGTACGCCGAGACGCTGCGGCCCCTCCTCTTTCTGCTTCCGCCAACTTGGGCGCATTCCCTGGGTTTTGCCGCGCTCATGCCGATCGAGCATCTCCGCCCGCTGCGAGCGCTCGTCCGTGCTGCGATGGCCCCGCCGCACAGCGAGGCGCTCGTCGTGCGCGCGATGGGCCTCGAATTTCCCAACCCGCTCGGTCTCGCCGCCGGGTTCGACAAGAACGCGCTCCGACCGCGCTCGCTCGCCGCACTCGGCTTCGGACACCTCGAGCTCGGAACCGTGACGGCGCGCCCGCAGGCCGCGAATCCGAAGCCGAATCTCTTTCGGCTACCCGCCGACCGCGCCCTCGTCAACCGACTGGGGTTCCCCAACGAAGGAGCGGCGCGCGTCGCGGGTCGCTTGCGGGCGGCGCGCGCGGAACTGGCGGTGCCCGTCGGCGTTTCGATCGGCAAATCGCGCGCCGTTCCGGTGGGCGAGCTCGACGCCGTCGTCGCCGATTACGTCGCGGCCCTGGAGGCGGTGAAGGACGTGGCCGATTTCGTCGTCGTCAACGTGTCGTCCCCGAACACCGCGGGGCTCCGTACGATGCAGACCAAGGAGCACGCAGGCGCGCTCTTGAGGGCCCTTGCCGCTCGCGCCGCGGGCCGCACTACGCAGGTGCCTCTGCTCGTGAAGATCGCGCCCGATCTCGACGACGCGGAGATCGAAGCGCTGTTGGAGGTTGTCGAAGAAACCGGAGTCGCCGGCGTGGTCGCTACGAACACGACCATCGCGCGGGGCGGGCTCGCGACAGACGCGCGGGTCGTCGAAGCCGTGGGGGCGGGGGGTCTCAGCGGCTCCCCGCTGCGCGCCCGCGCTCTGGAGGTCGTGCGCAGAGCGCGCTCGCGGCTCGGACCGCGAGCGGTCGTGGTG
>JBAULD010000362.1:0-5607 GCA_049578005.1 Polyangiaceae bacterium | reverse complement strand
GTTCCGCCGCCCGAGTACTTCTCCTGTGTCCCGGGAGAGCTCGCGGCTTGGCCGCTCGCGACCATGAGATCGACGTAGGTGAGCTGCCAGGCCGTGCCCGCCGAAGCCACTTCGATGTACTTCAGGTTCGGAAACCCCGCCGTCCCCGCGAAGAAGAACTCCATGTGCTCGGCCGGTGGATTGGGCGTGATGAAAAAGTACGCTCGCCCGAAAAAATGGCCGCTCAGCGCCGCAGGGGCGCTCTTCGTGATGATGAAATCGTAGCTGACGAGGTTCGGGTTCGCGTGAAATTGAGCGGCGTATTTCCCATGGGCGACGGTCGAGGACTGGACCGTCACCGTTTGACCTCCGAACGTCTTCGTGTCCCAAACGGTCGGGTCGATTTCGCCGGATTCGAAGTCCTCGCAGAAAAGTCCGGAGCAATCCGTTTGCGCGGCCGACCCGTCGGCGTCGCGGCCGAGCAGCGGGGAGGCATCGACAAGGGCGGCCGAATCCGTCGCTTGGTCGACCGCAGCGCCTTCCACCGGTTGGCCGGCCGGCGCGGAGCGCTCGTCCGTCTCCCCGTTCCCCCCGTCGACGGGCGCCGTCGAGCCGATGGACGCGTCGCTAGACAGTGACGCCGAAGCGGCGTCCTCGTCTGGAACGACCGGCGTCGATCCGCCCTCCGGCGAAGCGACCTGCGCCGGGTTGGAAGAGCCCGCTGCGCCGTCCACAGGAGAACCGCTCCCCTGGTTGGCGGAACACGCTCCCAACAGCACGGCCCACGCGATGATGTGTCCAATAGGAGCGGCAAACTGCACGGGGTTCGTCTCTCGTGGAGCTTCTCTGGGGAGAGCCCTAATACGTTGGTGGCCGCCTCGTCGGTGTCCCATTGTCGAAAGCGACATCGATCTCGTTGCCGCTCCGTGACCGCGTTGTCGCGCGCGCCGTCTCCCGCATCCGTACGTTGCAAGAATATCAAGGAGGCCGAAGATGACGAAGAGCTTGCTGTTGGTCACTGCGCTCGCGGCACTCACGGTCTTGGCGTCCTGCGAAAAGAAGCGCGACGACGCGACGGGCACGAGCATGAACAAAATGCCCGAGGCCAACCAGGCCTCCGAAGGCAACGTGACGCTCAATGGAAGTGGTTCGAGCTTCCAAATGCCCTTCCAGCAGGCCGCCATCGACGCGTTCCAGAAGGCCCATCCCAAAATCAAAATAAACTACGGTGGTGGCGGTTCGGGCGCAGGCCGCCAGCAGCTCGCCGACAAAGTCGTCGACTTCGCGGGCGCCGACGCGCCATATCACGCGGAGGACCTTGCCAAGGTCCGGGGCGGACAAATCTTGTACTTCCCGCTGTTGCTCGGGCCGATCACGCTCAGCTACAACGTCGCGGGGCTTCCCGGGCTGCGGCTCTCCCCGGCCACGATCGCGCAGATCTTCCAACGCGAAATCACGAAATGGAACGGCCCGGCCATCGCCGCGGACAACCCCGGCGTGAAGCTTCCCGCAACGGACATCGTCGTGGCGCGTCGCTCGGACGGGTCCGGCACGACCGAGAACTTCACCAAGTACCTCGATGCTGCGGCGCCTGGGGCTTGGAAGCTCAAGAGCGGCGCGACGGTCGAATGGCCCGCCGATACCGTGGCCGGGTCCGGCAACGGCGGGGTCGCACAGATCGTGAAGTCGACCAAGGGCGCCCTGGGCTACGTCGACCTTTCGGACGCCAAGGCGGCAGGGCTCACGTTTGCCGCGGTCAAGAATGCCGCCGGCGAGTACGTCCAGCCGACGGCGGAGTCCGCGTCGGCCGCAGGGGACGGCATCGACGTGCGCGACGACTTGCTGTTCTCCGCGATTGACGCGAAAGGCGCCGCCTCTTACCCGATTACCTACCAGACCTGGCTCATCACGTACGCGAAGCAGGTCGACCGCGCGAAGGCCGCCGCGGTCAAGGAATACATCAAGTACCTGCTGACCGACGGCCAAAAGCTTTTGGCCGGGCTCGACTACGCGCCACTTCCGAACACACTGCAGAAGAAGGCGCTCGCCCAGCTCGACAAGATCAGCTCCGAATGACGATCCTGACGGGACGACCGGCGCGCGCCGACGCGGCGTTCCGATGGGTCGCCGTCGGATCGGCGGCAATCGTCCTGGTCATTCTCGGACTCATCGCGGTCGTCATGACCGCCCGGTCGATCCCGGTGATGCGTGAGTCCGGGTTCGAGTTCTTCTTGTCGCGTCGATGGTCTCCCGCCAACCATGTGTACGGCGCACTGCCGTTCATATGGGGCACGCTGTACACGTCCGCGATCGCGATCACGATCTCGGTGCCAGTGAGTCTCGGCGTCGCCGTATTCATCACCGAAGTCGCGCCCCGGTGGCTGAAGCCTACCCTCGTTCATCTGATCGACCTGCTGGCTGTGGTCCCGTCGGTCGTGTTTGGCTTGTGGGGTATCCTGATGCTCGCTCCGCACCTAGGCCGATCGTTTCTCACGGCGGGCTTGATCCTCGCGATGATGGTCACCCCGACGATTACGTCGCTGTCGCGCGAAGTGATCGAGACCACGCCGGCTTCCGAAAAGGAGGCGGCACTCGCCCTCGGTGCGACGCGCTGGGAGATGATCTGGGGTGCGATCTGGCCTCACAGTAAGGGCGGGCTTGTCGGCGCCGTGATGCTCGGGCTCGGGCGCGCGATGGGGGAAACCATCGCGGCTGCCCTGACCATCGGCTCGGCGATCGGGCAAATCACGCTTGACCCGCTGGCGCCTGGCAACTCGATGCCGGCGGTGATCGCGAATCAGTGGGGCGAGGCGTTCGACATGCAGAAGTCTGCGCTCATCGCGCTGGCGGTGCTGCTCTTCGCAATCACCATCGTGGTCAACTTGATCGCCACGGCGATCGTGCAGCGGTCGTTGACGCGGGGCCGTGGCGGATGACTCCCGTCGATTCGATGCCGACCGGAGATCGGCGCCCCGCGGCGATTGTAGATCTGCGTGCGCGGGGCAGCCGGCGAGCGGTCACGAATGCGCTTGCCACCGCGATGTTCGGCGCCGCGGTGATGGTGGTAGCCGTCCCGCTCGGCCTTGTCGTGTGGTCGGTACTCGCGCGAGGCGCGCACATCGCGTTCGCGAACTTTCCGGCGTTCTTCACGAAGGAGATCCCGGTCGTCTCTCGCAGCCAGGGCCCGGGCGTGGGCCCGGCGATCGTGGGCACATTGCTGGTGACCGGCGGGGCCACGGTCATCGCCGCGCCGCTCGGCATTCTGGGTGCAGTGTATTTGAGTGAGTACGGGGCTGCGTCGCGGTTCGCTCGCCTCGTGCGGTTCATGGCGATGGTGATGACCGGCGTGCCGTCGATCGTCATGGGCCTATTCGTGTACGTCCTCTGGACGATCCAGTTCGGGTTCTCCGCGTTCGGCGGCGCCCTGGCCCTCGCCTGCCTGATGCTGCCCATCGTGATTGGTTCCACCGAGCAGATGTTGATGCTCGTCCCGAACCCGCTTCGAGAGGCGGCGTACGCGCTCGGCGCGTCGAAGTCGCGGGTGATCGTCACCGTGGTGCTCCCCGCAGCGCTGCCCGGGATCGTCTCCGGTACGCTCTTGGCGGTCGCACGCGCCTGCGGCGAGACGGCGCCGCTGCTCTTCGCAGTAGGAGCCGCGACATCGTACAACGTGAACTTTCTCGACGGCGCGAACACCGCACTTCCCATGCAGATTTTCGACAACGCGACGTCCGCGTTCGTCGGCGCGCAGGACCGAGCGTGGGGCGCGGCGCTCACGCTGGTGCTGCTGACCTTCCTGATGACAATTGCCGCTCGGCTGTTCACGCCGCGGTTCGAGAGGTAAGGCTTGTCGGAAGATTTCAACGCAGGTTCGACGGGGCCGGTTCGCGCGAGCCCGCGAGAGATGGTCCACGTTCCGGCCGGCTCCGGGGATCCTCCGCGTGAGCCCTCGCGCGCGGTCTTTGAACTCGACAAAATGGAGGTCTATTACGGTGCTTTCCGGGCCGTGCGCGACGTCACGATTCGGATTCGCGAGAAGCAGATCACCGCGATCATCGGACCGTCGGGCTGCGGCAAGACCACCGTGCTGCGCTGTCTCAACCGAATGAACGACCTCATTGCCGGAGCGCGCGTTGCAGGCCGAGCGACCTACTACGGCGTCGATCTCTACGGCGCCGGCGTGTCGGTGACCGAAGTCCGGCGTCGGATCGGCATGGTATTCCAGAAGCCGAACCCCTTTCCGACGAGCATCTACGACAACGTCGCGTACGGGCCTCGGATAAACGGCGCGCGCGACCGCGCCGAGCTCGACGCGCTCGTCGAGAAGGCGCTGCGTTCGGCGGCGGTCTGGGACGAGGTCAAGGATCGGCTGCACCACTCGGCCTTCGCCATCTCCGGCGGCCAGCAGCAGCGGGTGTGCATCGCGCGCGCGCTCGCGGTGGACCCCGACGTCGTGCTGATGGACGAACCCTGCAGCGCCCTCGACCCTGTCGCGACCGCGCGGATCGAGGAGCTGATGCGCGAGCTCAAGCGCACCTATACGATCGTGATCGTCACCCACAACATGCAGCAGGCCGCCCGTGTGAGCGACTGCACCGCCTTCTTCACCGCGGAGCTCGACTCATCGACGGAAAACCGGACAGGCGTGCTCGTCGAATACGGTGCGACCGCGGCGATCTTTTCGACACCGACCGACGAGCGGACGGAGCGCTACATCACGGGCAGATTCGGCTAATCGACCGATTCCGAGCCGACGCCTCTTTTACTCGGCGTCATGCAGCCGCCCGAACGAATTACTCGGCAGCCTTGTTCGCGCGGTCTCGAATCATTTGGGCGAGCTTCGTCCGTTGGTCGGGGGTGAGCACGGGAGCGGCCGCCTCGAGAAAGCGAGCCATGCGCGTCGCGCCCCATCGCGCCATGTGTCCGTTCGCGGCCTTCCCGCCGGCGAGCGTCTTGGCGTTGAACGTGTCGCTCTTGAAGGACGTCACGAACGCCTGGATGTGGTCCTGCACTTCCTTGTGGGCATGATCCTGCGGACTGCCCTTCATTCGGTCGTGGAAGTTGGCCTTGATTTTCTCGGCCTCGTCCTTGGTCAGACCGAGCTGCTTCACGAGCGCCAAGAGATGACCGGAGCGGTGCTGATGGTCGTCTTGCTCGTCGCGGCCATGCGCGTCCTTCCATTTCTCCCAGTGAGATTGCACGGCGTCGACGAGCGCTGCCCGCTGCGGGGCGCTCAGCGCCGCGTGGAGCTGATTGAGCGCGGTCAGCGACGGCTCTTGGAGCCCTTGCACTTGCGTGACGAGCTTGTTGATCGCCGCGTCCGCTTTCGAGCGGTCGACGGCGCCCGCCGACACACCGTCCGCGAGTATCAGGGCGAGATCTTTACCAGCCGCCCGCGCTGGCTCCATCTTCGCGACCAAGTCCGCCCGAATCTTGTCGACCGCCGTCCGTTGCTCGGGGGTCAGATCGAGATCCTTGATGCTCATCGTGATGAGCGAAAGGACCCCGCCGTGGTGCTGCCCGCGGTGCTCGTCGCCTTCTGCGAGCTCCGCCCCTTGGCTGACAGCTCCGGGTTCGGCCGCGATCGGCGGGCTGACCGGCGCCGCGGGAGGTGGAGCAGCGGTGGCT
>JBAULD010000361.1:0-2450 GCA_049578005.1 Polyangiaceae bacterium | reverse complement strand
TCGCGACGGCCGACCGATGACGCGCTCGGGCGTTGCCTTCCGGCTACAGCTGGCAACCACGCGGGCTGCGCGGTCCTGTCCCTCGCTTCGGGGACGCAGGATCTCGCCCCACACTCTGCGGCACACGACGGCGATGCACCTTCTCCAAGCCGGCGTGGACATCACCGTCATCGCCTTGTGGCTCGGTCACGCAAGCCCCACGACGACGCACGGCTACGTCGAAGCCGACCTCGCGATGAAGAGGCGCGCCCTCGACAAGCTCGTCGAGCCCGTGCAGCGGAAGGCGCGCTTCATCCCGAGCAAGAACCTTCTCGCGTTCCTTGACGGCCTGTGATTATGCGCAGCACAACATTCGCGGATCATCGGGTACGTGGCGACGGAGCGCGCGCCCCTCCGCATAACCGGGCACTCCGCATAACGGCGCTTATGCAAAGCTCCGCATAAGCGCCGAAATTGGTTGTTCCTGGGTAGCGAAGACGGCGCCCAGGCCAACACGACTTTCGTTTCGCTCCTCGCCAGCGCTCGTCTCCACGACATCGAGCCCCTGGGCTACATCCGCGACGTGCTCTGCCTGCTGCCCAGTTGGCCCAGACACCGGGTCCTTGCCCTCGCTCCCGCCTATTGGAAGAAGACTCTCGAGGAGCCCGAAACTCAGCAGAAGGTGGACGCCAATGTCTTCCGTCGCGTCACGCTCGGCCTGCCGCCGCTTGCCTGATTCCCGTCGGCCCATCGCCAGACACGTTTACGCCCCGCACGCCACCCCGTCATGAACGCGCGTGACCGAACGCATACGAACATAGCGCTGTTCCCGGCGGAGTTTTGGCGGATCGGCGAAGTGGCCAGGCGCGAAGGTGGCGCCAAGACCGCCGGATTTCTCGATGATCCGCGAAGTAGCCAGAACGGGCGACGCAAGCACGTTCGTCGACGAGAGGGCCACGGAGCCCGTCATACGGATCGAGGAGCCGCCAAGTTACCGTGACAAGTGGCGACGGCGCCGACGCTGAAGACGGGGCAGGCTCGAGCCTTCACGCGGCAGTCGGCACGTTCTCACGCACGACACCCGGATGGCGCGCCGCAATCCGCAAGAGCGCGAGGGCAGCCCCCTCCGGCTTTCGCCGATCCTGTTCCCAGTTGCGAAGCGTGTGCACGCTAATGCCGAGGGCCACGGCGAACTGCGCCTGCGTCAGTCCAATGAACCGACGCAGCGCCGCCACGTCGCCCGGCTCAAGGTCTCCGCGAATGATGCGCTGACGTTGGCTGCGACGAAGGGTTCGCTCGAAATCGGCTCGGCTGAGTTCAGGGATGCCTTTCATGACCGCTCCTCCATGTACTCCAGGAAAAGGGCTTGCTCTTCTTTGGTCGCCCAACGGGCGCTGATGATGCGCACCGTGTCCTCATTACGCTCCGTGTAAACGACCAGGACGAGCCCGCGACGAATGGGACCGATGGCAATGAACCGTTCCTCCAGCTCGGAGTGCTCGCCGTCGTAGAGTTCGAGAAAATCGCCCTTGGAGGTGAACAGCTCCTTGGCCTCCCTGAAGCTGACGCCATGCTTCGCAACATTGAGCTGCTCCTTCTTCCGGTCCCATTCGAACCGCACTGAATGAACGTAAGCCAGCGGACGAGTAAGTCAATGGCTTATACGTCGTAGCTGGCGGGGGCAGATCGTCGTCACGCAGCACGTGGGCACGCAGCACCGACCATCGCAGGACAGTCTCGGGCGAGGAGGCCTCCGCGATGCTCGATGGTGCGAATCGTCGCCTTGGCGCTGGGACTGATTCGCGTAAGGTTGCCCTTAACATGGCTGCCCCCATCGCCTGCCAACTGGGCGTCTTCTCCCTTGAGGAACGCCAGCGATACCAGGCGGTGCGAAAGCGGATCGAAGCCGCCGTCATTCGGATCGTCGAAGTAGACGATGGGTACGTCCTCCACTTGCCCGACGACGACGTCACGCTCGCCGTGGTCGCGGAATGGATCGCCCTGGAGCGCCGTTGCTGCCCGTTTCTCGAGTTTATCGTTTCGCTGGGCTGGTCAGAACCGTCGATTCGGGTGGCGATGACGGGCAGCCCAGAAGTGAAGCAGTTTTTGAACTTGGAGCTGGGGTCCCCCGTCGTGTCGCCGAGCATGCTGTTGAGTCAGAGAACGTGAACAGCGGTCGATCAACCGCCAGCAATCGAGAGCGTCGCCGAGGCATTGGTGCAGGTTCCGCATCCTGCGCCATTTTGGGCTCCGTCGTGGTCTGCTTCGGCGCGATGGTCTTTTTGCGAAAAACCGTCACCGACGCTGCCGGTTCAAAGTGTCACCACCGATCCTGGTTGCACATGGATGCACACCACTTTGCACACCACCTCGGCGTAACGGCGTGGACGCCCCGGTACCCCGTGGTAACGATTTTCTCGGGAAAAGAACCGCTCCGTACCTTCCAGAAACGCCTGTCGTCACGTTGACAC
>JBAULD010000360.1:0-1982 GCA_049578005.1 Polyangiaceae bacterium | reverse complement strand
GTGGCGACGACGCATTCGCATCGTGGGTCCGGTGACCGTCGAAGGTCGGCTGCCGTCCGACCCCGGGACACCCCCGGGACCGTCCACGCGGCCGCGACGCTTGCCGTGCCCTCGCATATCCGTTGCCGACAAGAATTGCTCACCGCGCGCCTCCGGGGACATCCTCCAGATCATCCGCGCGGCTGCGACGACCCATCACCTCGCGCGTCCCGTGCCGATGACGACGTGCATCACCGTCGCCTTCGGGATCGCCTTCGGTTCATCCGCGCGCGTGTATCGGCCCCGTTCACCGGCATCACCGCGACGTTCTCGGTTTGATCCGCGCGGCAACCTTCGCGAGCATCAAGAAGCTCAGGACCCGGAGTCGAAGACGGAGGGCCAGATAAAGGCGTGGTGCCAAGTGGGTCGCAAGCGGTCGATAGGAATCATGATTTGTGGTGCCAAGGACAATGGCGCGGGAGCCGAGTGATAAGTAACGCGTTGATGCCGCTCAGGAAAAACCCGCTCCAGATCGCGGATGACTTTGATTTTGCCGGGGTTCCACGGGGATGGTCAGGAATCCTCGAATTGGGCGGCTGCCGTGTAAGCGGCCGTTCCGAACGGCCAATGTGCGCGCGATCTGGGCTGGCAGAAACCCGCGTCCTCGACGGCTGACACGTCCCTCGGAAGCCAGCTTGGCGGCCACCGCGCGGAGCGACAGGGCCTTCGCGCGTAGCCCGCGCGCCCGGGAAATCGTCGCCTGCTCCTGCCTGGCGGCCACGGGGTGCACGCCATCACCTCCCAGCGCAAAGCCGTACGGAACGGCACCGACGAGCTCCCGGCGCGCTCGCTTTGCGGCCAACGACGCGCGGGTGCGGGCGCGGGTCAATGCCCGCTCGTACGGTGCCGCCCCGTCGATGACCGTTCGTACGAAGGCATCCGCCGGCGAGTCGCCGTTGCCTTCGCCCGTCGCGCTCATGAGGCGCGCGCCGGCGCGGGCGACATCTCGCTCGATCTCGCCCGCCAGGACCACGTCGCGGGCGATGCGATCGCGCCGGGCAACGACCAGCACACCCGCCCCATGCATACCGAGCGCGTCGAGGGCCGCCCGCAGCGCCCACCGCAACAGCGAGGCCCGACTCGGCTCTCAGCAACCGCCGTCGACGGGAAGGTTCCCCAGCCGGTACCCTTCGTGCGGCCGAAATGAGCGCGCGAGACACCTTCGACGAATTTGTGGCCGGTCACTGGCCGCTCGTGCAGCAATGGATCGCGTCGCAGCAGGCGGAGTCGTTGAACCTTGACTTCAAGCGACGTCGCTCCGGTGCGCCGACGGGCGAACTCGATGACAGCGACAAGGACGTCCTCGGCAAGGCGATGTCGGGGCTCGCGAACGTCGACGGGGGAGTCTTGCTCTTTGGCCTGGAGACCAACAAGGCAGGGAAGGGGGAACCAAATCGACTGAATCCAGAGACGACGACTCAGGCTTCCGCGTACCTGGCTGACGCGCCTGCGTTCCAAGCCGCACTGCAGCGTCATTTTCGCAACGTAACGACGCCAACAGTGCCGGGCGTGATGATCGTCATGATTGAGGACCCTGCTGCGCGACCGCGTGGCGTGGTCGCCGTTTACGTCCCGTCAAGCGACGCCCGCCCGCACCGAACGGCGGGCCATCTCGGCAAGGAAATTAGTCACCGCTACTACATGCGAACCGATACCGACACAGTCCCGATGCCTCACGAGATGCTCGCGGCCCTGTTCGGCCGTACTCCGCCTGCACGGCTCACGCTCTCTGCAAGGTGGAACGGTCCTGAGCACCAGACCCCGACGGTGAACCTGTACCTCCGCAACGGTGGGAGGGGGACGGCCCACGATCCAATCGTGAGGCTCGAGGGATGCGAGCCCGATCAACTCTTCGAGCCCATCCTGGCTCGCCGGGTTAATCGCACCCCCGAGCTGAACTTCCTGGTCCTTGAGCCCTACGAGTTCAAGGTCATGTACCCCGG
>JBAULD010000359.1:0-2520 GCA_049578005.1 Polyangiaceae bacterium | reverse complement strand
CGCTAACGGCGAGCCCGAGGCGCAGGTTCCGGCACTGAGCCCGTTACCGGAGGTGGCCAAAGGTGCTGTTGTTCGCAGAACAGGCGCAGAGGAGGGCGGCGACGAGTACCGGTCCAAGGTCCGAAAGACGCATGCGTAAGTCTGGCATGCTTCGGTTCTAAAGTGTCGCAGGCGTGCCCAATCCTCGATGAGGTTTCCCGCGCCTGCGCCTCGTACCCCTTTGCCATAAGTGCGGCTTCACAACCATTTCTAGCGCTTGCTCGGGCAAGTCCGCGCGGGTCGCTGAGCTCCGCGCGCCCATCGTGTCGCCAGGCCCACGAGTAGGCTATGCTCGCTGGGTGATCCCGAGGGAGAAAGTCGCCGAGCTCGTAAACGCCCACGCAAGGCTTGAGGAGCCGACCACTGGCGCCATCTGGATCCGCCCCGAAGCGGGCGAAGCCTGGCTCGTCGAGGTGATCCCTTCGATGACCGACGACGAAAAGGCGGAGGAGCCGACTTTCTTCAATCCAGGCACCCAGTTTCGTTTCCCTGTCGCCATAATCGCTGGGAACAGGCGGAGTCTTGAGGCCGCCCTCCGAAGGCAGCCTGACCTCGCGCGAGCGGTGGCGAGCGGGACGGTCCTTCTCGATGCGGGCGACGCGAGCGCGCTCGTAGACGTCGCGCGCGCGGTGGCCGCATAAACGATGGCCGATGAGCGGCTGAAGGCCTGGATCCGTCAGGCGCGCGCGGATCTCGACGCGAGCCGGCGCGAGGGCGGAGTCGAGTGCCACCGGCGCTATTGGCTCCAGCAAGCTTGCGGGAAAGGGATCAAGGCGCTCGGCCAGATCCTCTGGAAGGGCTCGCCCGCAGACGACGGGCGCTTCCGCCAGCATTTTCTGCATCGGCACTCCCCGCTGAAGCAGCTCGCCCAGGAGGTTGCCGCAGACGCGGGCCTGCCGAAGTCGCTGCGCCTGCTCCTTCGGCAGCTCGATGCCGAACTCGGGGAGCTCGACGGTGAAGGGCTCCTCCGTAAGGTAGACTCGACAACGCCAACCACGGACCCTACGGACGCGAGCTATCGGTACCGGTTCCGGGGACCCGCAGGCGAAGAGGTTGCGCCCATCGATTGGTCAAGCGCGGACTGGGACAGGTACCAGGGAAATTCGGTTGGCGTAGCAGCAGCCATCGACCGGTTCCTGCGAACGGTCGAGAACCGTCGTCAGCGCGGGCGCGCGATGACGTGACAGCGGGACCTAGGTCCGCACGTACCCGCGTTACCCGCGTACGTGCAGCCTTGGCAACTTGATCCAGTCTCTCGCGAGCAGATCCAGGATGTAATCGCGCACGAGCAGGCCGCGTTGAAGGCACTTCACGCCGTCCGAGCGCGTAAGCGCTAACCATGAAGGCATGGCTGCGGTGACCGTCGCAGAGGCCCTGACCCGGCTCGCTGACCTGATCAGCGAGGCCGCCGAGCACACCATCGTGATCGTGGCGGGCGACCGCGCCGTCCGCCTTGTGCCGGTCCCGCCGCCCGAGCGCCGCGTGCCTCGCTTCGGCAGCGCAGCGGGTCGCGTGCACATGGCCAAGGACCTCGACGAGCCTGTGGTGGAGAAAAAGTCATTACGGGTTGATTCTCGCGACAAATCGTGAAAACGGGCCTGCGGCCAGGATAGCGGATCCGCCAACGCGATTCGCCGGTGACGGCGATGGGAAACAGAGCGAAGTTGGGGGCGTGGTCACCCTGCTCGAGGCAATCGTGGGCGCCGTGCTCGCGGCCTTGCGTCCGCGCGCGAGTCTGGTCCTCGAGAACCTCGCGCTCCGCCAGCAGCTTTCGATCCTTCGACGGTCCACGCCGCGGCCTCGCCTGCGACCGCTCGATCGTGCCTTCTGGGTCGTGCTCTCCCGGACCTGGTCGCGCTGGGCAGACGTCCTAGCAATCGTGAAGCCCGCGACGGTGATTGCGTGGCATCGCCGGGGCTTCGCTCGATTTTGGGCGAATAAGTCCAAGCCTATCGGACGGCCGCCACTGTCCGAAGAGATCGTCGCGCTCATCGTGCGAATGTCCCACGAGAACCCCACCTGGAGCCGCCGCCGAATCGCCGGCGAGCTGGCGATGCTCGGATACAGCGTCGATAAGAGCACGGTCGCAAAATACATGGGCAAGCGGCCGCGGCGTCCTCGGCGCCCGTCGCAAACCTGGGAAACGTTCGTGCGCAACCATCTGGTAGGGACCATCGCCGTCGACTTTCTCACCGTCCCGACGGTCACCTTCGGCATCTTGTACGTTTTCTTTGTCCTATCGCTGGATCGACGCCGAGTTCTGCATGTCAACGTGACGGCGCACCCGCACGCCGGGTGGGCGGCTCAACAGATCGTCGAGGCGCTCGGACCCGACATCTCGGTCCGGCGCCTCATTCGAGATCGCGACGGCATCTTCGGCTCGGTGTTCGACGCGCGTATTGGCAACCTCGGAGTTCATCAAATGCTCATCGCTCCGCGCTCTCCGTGGCAGAACGGGTTCGCGGAACGTTGGGTCGGGAC
>JBAULD010000358.1:0-2456 GCA_049578005.1 Polyangiaceae bacterium | reverse complement strand
GTCACGAGCCGGTCGGACTGGTTTCTCATCGATTACACGGGAACGTTCTCCGTCACGGGATATGGAGTCTACGTGTTTCGGCTTCACTCGGACGACGGGTCCTTCCTTTACATCGACGACATGCTTGTCATCGACAACGACGGCAAGCACGCGCCCGAGAGCCGCACCGGTGGATTGCCGCTTGCAGTCGGGCAGCATCGGATCAAAGTTCGGTACGCACAGACGGACGATCGAATGGCGCTCCAGCTTTTCGTACGCCTTCCCGGAAGCGCCACTGAAACGATCTTCACGACCCACCTTTGAGAGCGCACGAGCACGCAAAGTGGCGGGCTAGGCACGACGCATGTGGCCACGAAGCAGTCGATTTGTTAGCAACGTACGATCACAACGATGCGGCCGACGTCTCGCCGAGAGGTTCGAGTCGCGGGGCCTGAAGAGGCAACATGAAAACTTCGAAGCTTTTCGTAGCTCTAGCGTGGACGGTTCTCGCGGTCGCGTGCGGCTCCTCCGGTTCCTCGGTATCCCCCGGAGGCTCGGGCGGGCCACCCCAGAGCGGGAGCAGCGGAGGGAGCGGGGGTTCGATCCCGACCGGCAGTTCGAGTTCTTCGGGCGCGAGCAACAGCCCGGGCGGGGCGGGGAGCAGCGGCGGCGGAATGAGCTCCGGCAGCAGTAACGGCGGGAGCGGTACCAGCGGAAACGCGGTCGGTGTCGGGAGCAGCGGCGCGGCGGGTGGAGCCGACGCGGGTGGAAATGGCGGCAACGCCGGGGCCGACGGGGGAAACGGTGCATCGGCGAGCGACGGCAGCTTCGGAAGCGGCGGGCCAAGCGCTGCCGATGCCGGGCCCGGGACGGACGGTACGACAGGAAACCCGCCGGCGCCGCTGCCCAACCGCGTCCGCACCATTCTCCCCTTCGACACGGGCTGGCTGTTCAACTACGGCGATGTCACGGGTGCCGACGCGGCCACGTTCGGGGATACCGCTTGGAGAACGGTAAACCTGCCGCACGACTGGAGCATCGAAGGCCCGACCCCTCCCTCCAATCCGTTCTCGATGAGCGCCGCCACGACGGGCCGCGGCGCGTACGCGCCGTCCGGAATCGCGTGGTATCGGAAGCACTTCTCGCTTCCGCAGACGCTCTCGGGAGACAGGGTTTACGTGGAATTCGACGGCGTCATGGAGAACGCGACGGTGTACTTCAACGGCACGCAACTCGGAGAGCATCCCTACGGATACGTAAGCTTCCGCTATGACATGACGTCCAACGCAAAGTTCGGGACGGCCGATAACGTCATTGCGGTCAAGACGGATACCTCCGTGCAGCCGGCCGAACGGTTCTACTCGGGAGCTGGAATTTATCGCCATGTCCGTGTCCTCGTGACCAATCCCGTTCACGTCGACCAGTACGGGACGTACGTAACGACGCCGGCGCCCACGTCCGCGTCTGCAACCGTCAAAGTGACGACGTCGGTCGTCAATTCGGGTGCGATGCCGCAAAGCGTGACCGTGCAAGGAGTCGTGAGCGATCCCACCGGTACCACGCTGCCCGCAGTGACGACGGCAGCGCAAACGGTTGCCGCGGGCGCGTCGGCGAGCTTCACCTTCACCGTTCCGGTCACCAATCCCAAACTATGGGATCTCTCTTCGCCGAACATGTACTCGCTCGCGACGAACGTCCAAGTCGGCGGCGCGACCGTAGACGACGACGTCACACCGTTCGGGATCCGCGAGATTGTCTTCAACGCGGGAATGACGCTCAACGGCAAGAGCGTGAAATTCCAAGGCGTTGCGGACCATCAAGACTACCACGGGCTCGGCGTCGCCGCGCCGCAGCGAGCCATGCAGCGACGGCTTGCCCAGCTAAAGGCGCTCGGCGTGAACGCCATCCGCACCGCTCACAACCCGCCGAGCCCCGACTTGCTCGATCTGACCGATCGAATGGGTATGCTCGTTCTCGACGAATTCGCGGACGTCTGGACCGCTCACAAGTACACGGACGTCGGCGACTACGCCGCTTACTTTGCAAAGACCGCCACCACCCCGACCGGCATGCCGGCAGTGCCCGGAGTGGCCACGGGTGCCGAGTGGTGGCAAGTCGATCTCACCGGCTGGATCATGCGCGATCGCAACCACCCGAGCGTGGCCCTCTACAGCATGGGCAACGAGATTCGCGATCCGATCGCCACGCGAACGCCCATTCTGACGCAAATGATAGCCATCAGTCATGCGCTCGACGGGGCGCGGAGCGTGACCCAGGCTCTCTTCGACCCAGGCACAGCCGGCGACGTCGGCGGGGCGACGAATACGCTTCTCTATGTCTGGGGCAACAATTACAACGTTCCCAATTGTCTTCAAGCGATGACGAGTTCACCGACGAAGTCAGGTTTGCTCACCGAGATGGGCACCGAGACGAGCACGTGGGCGACGGTGACTGCCAACGCCGCGCTGACCGGCGAG
>JBAULD010000357.1:0-3060 GCA_049578005.1 Polyangiaceae bacterium | reverse complement strand
GGCGGCGAGCGCGCGGAGCCTACTCCAGTAGGCGAGCACGCTCGCTGCCGGGATCGCGAAGCTATCGGCGAAAAGCACGCGACTTCTAGGGGGATTGCCAGGTGAGCCAGCGCACACTCGCCACCGCCGCTTCGGCCCCGCCCGCCGACGCGACGACTGCATCTCCCCTGCGTATGCACACCGGGCCCCGCTGTCCGAGCACGCCTTCGGATGCGGGAACTTCGCTCGAGGCGAGCACGTTGCCTTCTCCATCCGAGAGCTTCGCCACGACGGGCGCGCTGGCTTCGAACGCCACGCGCACGCATGCGTCGCGTTCTCCGGCGCGCGCCACTTCGGCCCTTTCGCCCGTGTTCTCGATCCGCGCCACCTCGCGCATGCCGGGAGCGACCGATGGGCCCCGCGAGGCCAGCGTGGCGAACGACGGTTCGGAGCGCGGAAGCGTCGTGGCCCGAGGACCGCTCGGGACCGTCACGTTGCGAGGCGACTGCCCGCAACCGAGGGGGCTTCGGAGCACCGCTCCGCATGCGCACGCCAGGAGCGCGAGCGGGAGCAGTTCACGCACGCGAAGCAGTGGGGCTCGCCGCCGGAGGCGGCTTGGCCGTGGCCTTTCCATCGAACGGGTCCATGCGGCAGCTTCCTTGAAACTCGACCCCGCGGTCGATGAAGAGCGACGGCGCATGCAGGTTTCCGACCATTTTGCCCGGAGCGTGAAGCTCGATGGCGGCTGACGCGCGGATGTTCCCGTGGACGACGCCGCCACGGACGATGACGGTCGCGACGTCAATCTCCGCATGAACTTCGGCGCCTTCGCCGATGACGAGCGTGTCGTCACTCCGTATCTCCCCCTTGAAGACGCCATCGATGCGGACGCGCCCTTCGAACTGGAGCTTGCCCTCGAAATGGGTGCCTCGTCCGAGAAGGGCAGTGATCTCGGTGACCGGGAGCTGCGGGTCCATGGCTGTCCGTCGGGACTACCAGACCGCCGAGGTCATGTCATGGGGATCCCCAGCGCGGGGATGAAGATACATGACGACAAGCGGCTACAGGACGTGGGAGAGTTCCAGGGGGGTAGGTCCTTGTGCCGACGCCCTCGAGCGTGCGCGTCGACGCCGCGGCGTGCTCTACTCAAGGGCTATGGGGCCCTTTGCGCGCGTGACAGGATTGGTTGCGACGATCGCTCTCGTTCCGGTACTCGCGCTGGCGCAGCAGGCCGCTCCGACCGACTCGGCCGTCCCGACCGCGACTCCGCCCGCGGACGGTTCCGCTCCCGCCGCCAACGCATCGCCCGAGGCGAAACCGGTCCGTCCGGCGACGGGCTATTCCTACGGCACTCCTGCAACACCCCCGGCCGATCGTGCGCGTGCTCGCACGACGCGCGGCAACCAGAGCGCGACCGACGCAATCATGGCGGGCTTCGAAACGCTCGCGGACGGCTCGACCCGCCTCTTCGTGGACCTGAGCAAGCCGGCTTCGTACGACACGAAGGCCGACTCGAAAGCCGACGCAAAGGACGATGCAAAGGCACTGCGGTCGACGCTCACCTACGTCCTCCGCGGCGCGCGTGTCGACCGCCGCAACAACGAGAACCCGCTCGTGACGGTCCATTTCAACACCCCCGTCAACAGCGCCCGCCTCGTGCCCCACGGTCGCGATCTCTGGCTGGTCGTCGACTTGCGCGTCAACGTGCAGCCGACGGCCACGATGGATACCGCAAAAGACGGTAGCGCGAGATTCCGAATCGATTTTCCGAAGGGCGACTACCTGCCGGCTTCCCAGCCGCCGTGGACCGCCCCGGCTTCTTCACCATCGAGCCCGGAGACTCGGCCCCCGGCCGTAGCCTCGACCGGGAAAGTGTCCCGCTGAGCGATCCGTCCCGCGGAGCGCCGTAGCTCTCGAGGCGGCGAGTCCTCCTCGCCCCGGCCGAATTTTTCACCGCGCCGACCATCTCCGGTGCAAGTCTCGGCGCACGAGTGATGCGGTCGAGAACTGCGGAGAAGGCGGGGGGACGAAGAGGTCGCTCCTCGCGCCGCGCCGCGCCTCGGGTTGCTCTGGCCGTGCTCGGTGCAACGGCCAGCTCACGAGCCACGGCTGCCGAACCTCCGGAGGACATCCCCGTCGTCTTCGGCGCCGACCAACTGCACTTCGACGCGCGCGCGCAGGCCCTCGACGCTTCCGGTCATGTCCACGTGGACCAGCCGCCATTTCACCTGACGAGCAACGAGTTGCAGCTCCGGCGGGTACCGCTGGGCGTCGAGCTCGACGGACCGGGCACCGTGGCCTTCTGTCCTTGCCTGGGAACGCCCCTCGGCGTGCGCTTTCGGTCCGCGACCGTCGCGCCCCCGCATGATCTCATCCTTCGCGACCCTGTCCTCGAAGTGTTCGGGGTCCCCATCGCGTGGGCGCCATCCATCTGGTTGAGGTCACCCGGCCGAGTCGGCGTCTTGGCTCCCGAGGTCGCCTGGCGCGGCGCCGACGGGCTGTTTCTCGGAGAGGGGATCCACGTGCCTTGGCGCAATGGCGACCTCACCCGAGGCGTCGACTTGCGAGCGGGAGCGTACCTCGACGGGGGGGTCGCCGTGCAAGCTGCGATGCGCACGTCGGTCAGCGAGACGCGCGTGGGGTGGGATCTGCTGCGAGGGAACGCGGGGGTCGCGCTCGGACTCCACGGCGCCACGGCCATCGACGAAGATCGCCGGCCCGATTCGATCGCATGGGAGGTCGATGCGCTGCGCGGAGCGCGCGCCGTTCGCGCGACCACGGACCCCGACGTCGCGGCGTTTCCGTTCGATCGCGCCGAGGGCCAGGTGTCCTGGCGCGCCGGTGGTTGGACGTTCGCGTCGGGAGTGCGCTCTCTCGCCCCGCGCGGCGGAGACCTGTCCAGCGCCGGAGTGGGCGGCCCCGTAATCGTCGCCCGACGCGCCGAAGCCATCGCGGGGGTCGGTGCCTACGACGCGACCGTCGAGGGCGGAGCGGTCGTCGGCGCGCAGTCGCAGACCACGAGCTTCGCGCGCGCGGAAGGGGGCGGGTTGCTCGCGACGCACCTCGGCGCCGCAGAAACGT
>JBAULD010000356.1:0-2213 GCA_049578005.1 Polyangiaceae bacterium | reverse complement strand
GCACCGCGGTGTGTTGGGGAGCCAACTCGAGCGGTCAGCTGGGCAATGGAACGACCGACAGCTCGTCGGTGCCCGTTGCGGTATCGGGGCTCTGCGATGTCACGGCGATGGCGGCTGGCTTGGACAGCACCTGCGCGCTTCGCGCCGGCGGCACCATCGCATGCTGGGGCGATAACGCGTCCGGCGAGCTTGGCGACGGCACGACGGTGGGTTCCGTAACACCGGCCGGCGTGCTGTCGGAGGGCGAGGCGAGATCCGTCGCAGCCGGTGGGAACTTCGCGTGCGCCGTCCTCTCGAACGGAAGCGTGAGCTGCTGGGGCGACAATTCGGCTGGGCAACTGGGTGTGGGATCCCCCCGGTTCGTCGGCAACGTCGGCGCCAGCATCACCGACAATGGTGATGGCGGTTCCTGCCCCAGCAGTTTGACTTCAGACGTTCCCGCATCGTTACCCAGCAGCGCGACCCCAATTCCGGTCCCTGGATGGACCGGAGTCACCGCGGTCGCGGCGGGCAATGGATTCACTTGCGCGCTGCTCGCCGATGGCACGGTCGCGTGCTTGGGGAATAACGGCAGCGGGCAATTGGGCAACGGCACGATGAACAGCTCGTTCGAGCCCGTTCGGGTCTTCGGGCTGACCGGCGTGACAGCCATCTCGGCCGGTGCCTCTAGCGCGTGCGCGTTGGTCTCTGGGGGAAGCGTGGCGTGCTGGGGGGATAACACGAGCGGCGAGCTCGGGAACGGGACAACCACCGGGTCCTCCACGCCCGTTGTGGTGCCCGGGCTCAGCGGAGTCACGGCCATTTCCGTTGGCTCCGGCTACGCCTGCGCCTTGCTGGAGCGTGGAATGGTCTCATGCTGGGGAGACAATTATTACGGGGAGCTCGGAAATGGTAATTTCGATGGCCCCGATACTTGCTATAACGACAATCCTTGCTCGACGACGCCGGCGGTAATCTTTGGCTTGTCCGGCGTTGTGGCCCTTTCCCAAGGGGACGGGATTACAACCTGCGCCACCCTCCCAGGCCGCGGCGCGGTCTGCTGGGGCGACAACACTGAGGGAGAACTCGGCAACGGAGCGGGAGGCCCAAACGTACCTGGTCCGTGCATTCTCGACGACGCGTGTTCGGCGACGCCCTCGCCCGTGGCGGGTCCTACCAACGTCACGGTGATCGCCTCGGGGGCTTCTTTCTTCGTATGTGCCGTGCTCTCCGACGGCACCGCCACCTGTTGGGGGGAAGACTACTATGGAGAGCTCGGCCCCGTCACGCCCGCCTTCAGCTACAGCGGTTGGTCGTACTCACCGGTTCCCGTGGCCCTGCCCGGACTGAGCGGCGTCACGGCGATCGCTGGGGGGTACGGCTACGCTTGCGCGTTACTCGCGACCGGTTCGGTCCAGTGTTGGGGGTTGGGGAGTCCAACCATCGGAGGTTCATTGACTCCAACGACGGTGCAAGGTCTGGCGCACGTTACGGCCCTGTCTGCCGGCAATGGTCACGTGTGTGCGCTCGCGTTGGGTGGGACCGTCGATTGCTGGGGAGACAACAGCTACGGGCAACTTGGGTATCCAACTGGGGTCTTCCCGCCCTAACACGAGCCACAAGCGTCGCGGCGAAGGTCGATGACGAGGCGAGACGTGACCCCACATACGGAGCAGGACCTGACGCGCCCGAAGTCGAGGCTCTCGTTTGGGCCACGTCTCGTTCCTCGGTCGTTCACTCCGCCAGATCGTGCGCTCGGTCAGGATCGCCATGGGGCAATCCTAGTGCTACGGGCGTGCCAATTTGTAAGGGGCGCATTTTCAAATCCGGCCACTACCCTCGGTAGCGACGCGGTCTTCCCCCAAGCACTTCGACGATCCACCAGCTCGAATTGTCGACCATGCAGCGGATGGAAAGGGTGCCTCACCCGGAAAATCCGCTCCGGATCGCCCTCACCGACTGTAGTCGACTGCTCTTTCGAATGGCTATGCCGAGCGCTTCGTCGGGACTTTACGCCGCGAATTGCTCGACCCCACGATCGTACTCGGGGAGCGCCACATGGCGCTCGATCGCGACGCGCCCATCGTGCGGGCAGTCCAACCACCGAGCCGTGGCAAGGTCGTCTCACTTCCACGCGTCGGTGGGCTCCACCACGATACTCGCGGGCGGCGTGACTCGCCTGACCAGTTTTCCGCCACGACAACCGTCGCCGAGACCTACTCTCGGCGTGATGG
>JBAULD010000355.1:0-2983 GCA_049578005.1 Polyangiaceae bacterium | reverse complement strand
CTCGACGCCACGCTCGCGATGCGGCCGATGGTCTATGCGGTGTGGATCACCCTGACCGTCCTGGTCGTGCCGATGTATCTCTTTTCCCCCGCCGAGCTCGCGCCGAACGAAGACCAAGGCGTGATGTTCGGCGCCATCGACGTGCCTGCGAACGCGACGCTCGAGCAGCTCACGCCGTACACCGAGCAGGTGAACCACATCTTCCAAGAAGAGCCCGAGTTCGACCATAGCTTCCAGCTCACGTTCTCGTCCGGCGGGTTCGGTGGGGTCTTGGTCAAGCCGTGGGAAGAGCGCACCCGGAGCATCTTTCCGATTCAGGAGGAGTTGAGCGCCAAGCTCGCGCGCGTCGCGGGCATTCGCGCCCCCGTGTTCCTCCCGTCCGCGCTTCCGAGCGCGGGGTTCTTCCCCGTGGAGTTCGTCGTCGCGTCGACGGCGGACCACGAAGAAATCTTGCGCTACGTAAAGCAGCTCGTGCAGGAGGCGACGCAGAGCGGGCAGTTCGCCTTCCCGCCGATCACCGACGTGAAGATCGACGAGGCGAAGGCGGAAATCACGCTCGATCGCGACAAGATCGCCTCGATGGGCCTCACCATGCAGCAAGTGGGCACCGACCTTTCCTCGATGCTCGGCGGGAACTTCGTCAATCGATTCAACATCGACGGGCGAAGCTACAAAGTCATTGCGCAGATCGAGCGCGCGTCCCGCCTCACCGAAGACCAGCTCGCCGACATCCACATCACCGGGCCGAACGGGCAGCTCATGCCGCTCAGCTCCGTGGCGACGCTGCGTCAAGGCGTCGAGCCGCGCACGCTGAACCGCTTCCAGCAACTCAACGCGATCAAGATTTCCGGTGTGGCTCCGCGCTCAGTCGACGGCGGACTCCGCGTGCTCGAGGAAGCCGCGGCGAAGATCCTGCCTCCGGGCTATCGCTTCGATTACACGGGCGAGTCGCGTCAATTGCGCCAAGAGGCGGGCAAGTTCCTGCCGGCGATGGCGCTCGCGATCATCCTCATTTTCCTCGTGCTCGCCGCGCAGTTCAACTCGTTCCGAGACCCCTTCGTCATTCTGGGCGGATCCGTGCCGCTGGCGATCTTCGGCGCGATGGTCTTCACGTTCCTCAAGTTCGGCGGTCCGCCCGGGCTCCACTTCAAGCTGACCGAGGGCTGGACCACGACTCTCAATATCTATTCTCAGGTCGGATTGGTCACGCTGGTCGGTCTCGTCTCGAAGAACGGAATTCTGATCGTCGAGTTCGCCAATACGCAACAAGAAGCAGGGATGAGCAAGATCGAGGCGATTCGCGCGGCCGCGAGCACCCGCTTGCGCCCCATTCTGATGACGACCGTCGCCACGGTGGCCGGCCACTTCCCGCTCACGCTGGTGACGGGGCCAGGGGCCGTCGCACGAAACTCGATCGGAATCGTGCTGGTCGGGGGGATGTCCATCGGCACGCTCTTCACGCTTTTCGTCGTGCCTTCTCTCTATGTCCTCATCGCCAAAGACCACCGGGGCGAGGGTAGGCGAGACCTCGCCGACGAACCCGAAGCGCGCGCACCGACCGCATCCCTGACGGATCGCATCGGCCTCGGAGCTGGAGTGGCCGCCCGCACGGTGGAATCGTAGTAGCTACGGCGGTGCAGAAGCTCATCACGTGGTTGTTGGGTTTCGCCCTGGTCACGGGCGTCACGCGCGCGGATGCGAACGATGTCCAGGTCGCCGTCGCTGCGAACTTCGCCGCGCCGTTTCAGCGCATTGCCGCCGAATTCGAAAAGGAGACGAGACACCACGCGGTGGTCGTCACGGGGGCGACTGGCGTGCTTTATGCGCAGATCCGCAACGGCGGTCCTTTCGAGGTGCTCCTCGCCGCCGACACAGCAACGCCAAAAAAGCTCGAGTCGGAAGGACTCGCTGTCCAGGGAAGCCGCTTCACGTATGCCGTGGGCAAGCTCGTCCTGTGGAGCGCCAAGCCGGAATTCGTGGACCGTGGCGGGGAGGTACTCAGGAAGGGGCATTTCCGGTACCTGGCGATCGCGAATCCACGGCTTGCGCCCTACGGGGCGGCCGCAGTCGAAGTGATCGATGCACTGGGCCTCTCGGCTGCCCTCGGCCCCAAACTCCTGACTGGCGAGAGCATCGCGCAAGCGGCGCAGTTCGTGGCGACGGGAAACGCGGAGCTCGGCTTCGTCGCACTTTCGCAGGTCGCGGTTCCTGGCCAGCCGGTCACCGGCTCGTACTGGGCGGTACCTCAAAGACTCTATTCGCCTATCCGGCAAGACGCTGCACTGCTCCAACGCGGCGCCAGCAACGCAGCCGCCATTGCGCTCCTCGCGTACTTGAAGAGCGCGAAAGCCGGGGATCTGATTCGAGCATACGGTTATAATCTCGAGTAGAGGCCCGTGCTGAGCGAAGCGGACGCCGTGGCGCTGAGCCTGACGCTGAAGCTTGCGGCGGTGACCACCGTCGTTCTCATGGCGGCTGGTACGCCTGTCGCCTGGTGGCTGGCGAACACGCGATCGCGACAAAAGGCTTGGGTCGCTTCGACAATTGCGCTTCCGCTGGTCCTCCCGCCCACCGTCCTCGGCTTCTACTTGCTGCTATTGCTCGGTCCGAACGGCGTCGGCGGCCGGCTCACGCAGGCGCTGGGAATGGGGACGCTGCCGTTCACATTCGGCGGGCTGGTCGTGGCTTCGTCGCTTTACTCCCTGCCGTTCGTCGTCCAGCCCCTGCAGAACGCCTTCGAAGCGATTGGGCGGCGCCCGTTCGAAGTCGCGGCCACGCTGGGTGCCGGTCCCTGGGATCGCTTCTTCTCGGTAGCTGTCCCGCTCGCGTGGCCCGGATTCTTGGTGGCAATCGTACTCGGCCTGGCCCACACCATCGGGGAGTTCGGCGTCGTGCTGATGATGGGCGGCAACATTCCCGGCAAGACCCGCGTCCTTTCGGTCGCACTGTTTGACCACGTCGAGGCATTGGAGTACGGCGACGC
>JBAULD010000354.1:0-4893 GCA_049578005.1 Polyangiaceae bacterium | reverse complement strand
CACGCCTCCCTCGCCCGCGGAAGCACCAGGCTTGCGCCTGCGCCGCCGGCGCCGGCGCTTCTTTTCGCCGGAGGCGTCACCGGGCGCGGCCCCATCGTTCGGCGACGCTGCGGACGCTTGGTCGCTTTGCGCGATCGCGTCGGTGTTCACGTCGGCGGCTTCGCTCTCTCGGCCATTGCTCTCCGCGTCCACCGGGGGTGCGCTAAGCTCGGGGGGAGCCGCAGCCGCGCTGGAAGCGACAGGCGTCGTCGGGGTTTGCGGAGGCGTTTCCGGGTTGCTCATGGCGGCGAGGCGGCCGAGCCTAGCGCAAAGCGCTCCGCTTTTCCCGTCCCGCAGATCGTGACCACCCGGGTTCGGCCGGAAATCGAACAATTGAGGTCTGCCGCGGCGCCTTTCCAGCCGCGGCCGAGAAGCGCGCCGCCCTTGGATCCGGCGCCCGATCAGCCCGATCGGAAGGTCCGTGTGGTATCCGTTACAGCACGCTCGATGGATTCATCCCTGTCTGACCGCGATACCTCCGGGACGAAGCCGCGCCTGCCGCCCTCCGTCACCAGCTTCGGCCTCAACCTCATCGCGCTCGCGGTCCTCTTGGGAACGCTCTACTTTTTGCGCACCCGTCACATCACGAACGTCGATCCGATGATCGTGCTCATGTCGTCGCTCTCGATCCCGATCGTCCTCGTCGACATCCTCGTCTTGAAGGTCCATCGGCGCAAATCGACCGGCCTCGAGTGGGACGGGGCGAGACCGCCCGACTTCGGACGCGTCTTCACGAAGCTCATCGGCCTGGCGCTCACGGTGGGGCTCATCGCGCTCGCGTACTGGTCGTTCCCCGAATACCAGGGATCATTTTACGACCCCCTTTACAACGCGCTGCGCCGGTTCTGGATCTCCCTCGTCCTCCTCGCGTGCTTCTACGTGTGGTTCGTCGACGGCCTGATGCGCGAGCCGCGGGACGCCTACTGGCAGCTCGGGCGGCTCGTGCTCGGACGCTTCTCCGATGCGCGAGCGTCCGACATCGCCAACCACTTCCGCGGTTGGCTCGTCAAAGCGTACTTCTTTCCGCTGATGTTCGTGTGGCTGCACAACTCCGTGCACGAACTCATCTACTTCGATCTCACGAATGCGACGTGGGGGAACCTTCGCCTTTACGACTATCTCTACACGCTCGTATTCGGCGTCGACCTTCTCTTCACGACCGCCGGATACGCCTTGTCGCTGCGGGTCATCGACACGCAAATCCGCACGGCCGAACCGACCATGTTCGGCTGGACCGTCGCGCTCTTCTGTTACCAGCCATTCTTCAGCCTGATGGAGAGGCAGTACGTTTCCTACGGAGGCAACGTGTCGTTCGGCGGGTGGCTGGAGGGCTGGCCGATCACGCGAGGAATATGGGCCGCGGTGATCATCGCGCTTCTCGCGACCTACTCGCTGGCGACGGTCGCGTTCGGCGTGCGCTTTTCGAATCTCACGAATCGCGGAATTCTCACGGGTGGCCCGTACCGGTTCAGCAAGCACCCGGCATACCTCACGAAGAACCTGTCGTGGTGGCTGATCTCCGTTCCTTTTTTGCACTCGCCGCCCGCCACGGCAATCCGGCATTGCATCGCGCTCGGCTGCATCAATATGATTTACTTCTTGCGCGCGCGGACCGAAGAAAAGCACCTCTCACGCGACGCGGATTACGTGGCCTACGCGCTTTGGATGAACGATCACGGCGTCCTCGCGTTCTTGGGGCGATGGATCCCCGTGCTCCGGTACAGGCCGCCCGCGCAAACGCCGGCCGCGGCGCCGATGCCGATCGCAGCGGAATAGCCGTTCGCGAAACGTAGGGGGGAGAGAAACGCCAGGACCCTCGGGCCGCCCGGGGCAAGGAGAGAACGCCCGGGAATAGGGTCCTTGCTCGGCGAGTTCGCTCATCCATGAGCAGCGCTCGGCCCACGGCTCTCGCCCTCCTCGCCTGCGTCTCGGGGCTCGTCGGTTGCGACCACGCGACGAAGGTCGTAGCCCAGTGTACGCTCCGACATCGCGCGCCGTTCCCGATCATCCCCGGGGTCGTCGACCTCTCCTATGCCGAGAACCACGACGTCGCGTTCGACGCCCTATCGCGCTTTTCGCTCCATGTTCCGTCGCTGCTTCTCGCGGTCTTCGCGCTCGCGACGACCGCGGCCGTGCTCTCGGTCTGGACCCGGCGCCGAGACCGGTCCTGGCGGGAGCACGCCGGCTTCACGCTGATCGTGGCTGGCGCCCTCGGCAACGCCCTCGACCGGCTCGCCCACGGACACGTCGTCGACTTCATCCACGTGCGCCTCTGGCCGGTCTTCAACGTCGCCGACATCCTCGTGGTGGCGGGCGTGGCGCTCCTGCTCGCGCGAGGCCCCGGGAAACAGATGCCCGCTTCGGACTGACGCTTGAGCGTGGGCGGACCTACCTGCGCAAGAGGACGTACACGGCGCCCTCGCCGCCGTCGACTTCGCGCGCCGTGACGAACGCCGCCACGTGCTGGCTCGACGGACCCTGGGACAGCCAGGCGCCCATCTCCCCGCGCAAGACTCCCATACCCTGCGGCGAGTGCTCGCCCTTGCCGTGGACGACGAGCAAACACCGCTCGCCGCGCGCGCGCATCGTCCGAAGAAAGTGATCGAGCTCGGTCCGCGCCTCTTGGACGCGCATCCCGTGGAGATCCAGGCGCGCGTCGATCGGCATGAGCCCCCGGCGCAGCCGGCGAAGCGCGTCGAGCGGCAGATCCACCCGCCGCCCTTCGATCCGGCGTCCGTCGTCGGCCATTTCGAAGCGCTCCCCGCCTTCGACCAGCTCGCGCAGGCGCGCGTGGACCGCCGCGGCTTCCGCCTGATCCGCCGCCGGCCCGCGCTCCGCCGCGCGCTCCGCCAGCGTCTTCTCTCGGGCGAGCGGAGCCGCACCCCGGCTCTCCGTATCCGAGCGCTCGCCCCGGTCTTTGGGCACGCGTCCGTGCGACCGGTCGAGCGGCTTTACTCCCGACAGCAGCCTATGAAAAAGAAGAGCCTCGTCCTCCGGCTGGGGCGGCGCCGTGGGCTTGGGCGGCATGTAAGGCGGCTTCTTCGGGGGCGCCTTCTCCTCCTCGGCGGACAGTTTCTCCTTGAGCGCGCGCAGCGCGTCGAACGGTCCGCTCCCCCCCTTGGGTTTCTTTCCGGCACCCACAATCAGCCTCCCCCCTCCGGTCCCGGCCGATCCCCGCGCCCCCGAGAGCGCACGGCCGAGACCTCCGCACGGACCGCGGCCAGTACGCCCTGGATTCCCGCGAGAATTCCGTCCTCGTACTGCCAGTCGGGATCCTCGAGCTCGGGAAAGTCGTGTGGATTCCGGATGTCTTCGGGGGTCAGGTCCGGACGAAGGCGGCGGGCGAGCTCGACGACTTTGCGACGCTGGAGTTCTTCCAGCTCGACGACGAGCCGTTCCATTTCGCCAATCTCATCGCCCCTTCGCCGGCGCCAAAAGGCCTCGAGAGCGCTCTGCACGAGCGAATGCGTGACCTGCCCGCCGTCGAGCAAATCCGCGATTCTCTCTGCAGGGACGAGCGCGGTCTCGAGCTCCTCTTGGCCGTCGAACTCCGTGGCGGACGTCGCGCGTGCCCCGCGGGCGACGAACGTGAAGCACCGGTTGCTCTGGATGGCGGGGTTCGGCTCGATGGCGAGCAGAAGCTCGAACCGCTCCGCTTCGTAGCCAGTCTCCTCGCGGAGCTCGCGCCTCGCGGCTTGCTCGGGTGCTTCGCCGGGGTCGATGACGCCGCCTGGAATTTCGAGCGACAAGGCGTCGCTGCCGAATCGATACTGCCACACGAGGACGACGCGATCGTCGGGGGTGACGGCGATGACGTTGCACCAGTCGCGGCCGCGAAGCGTGAAGGCGTCGCCGCGCGAGCGCCCTGCGGCGTCCTCGAGCTCGATGCGGCAAACTTCGAAGATTCGATACGCGGCGAGTGGCTCGCAACGGAGGCGGCGCCAAGGGCGGAGCGTCGGGGGGGGCAGCCGGAACATAGAGGCGCAGCGTAGCGCAGCCTCGCGATGCTAAGCTCTCTCCCCTTCCCCATGTCGAGCTGGGCAAAGTGGCTGCTTCGGGCGGCCGAGCGCGCCGCCGAAGACGTTCGCGCCGCGCGCGCCAACGACCCGGCGGCGCGCTCGTCGCTCGAAGTCATTCTCGTGTACCCCGGCGTGCACGCACTCTGGCTCCACCGCGCGAGCCACGCTCTCTGGGTGCGCGACTACAAGCTGGCCGCGCGGCTCGTCGCCTACGGCAACCGCTTCGCCACGGGCATCGAGATCCACCCGGGCGCGCGGATCGGCCGCCGCGTCTTCATCGATCATGGCATGGGAATCGTCGTCGGCGAGACGGCGACGGTCGGCGACGAGTGCCTCCTCTACAAGGGGGTCGTGCTCGGCGGAACGTCCCTCGAGCACACCGTGCGGCACCCGCAGGTGGGCAAAGGCGTCGTCATCGGATCGAACGCGTGCATCCTCGGCGCGATTCACGTCGGCGACCACGCGCGCGTGGGCGCGGGCAGCGTCGTCGTCCGGGATGTGCCTCCGGCGACGACGGTGGTAGGCGTACCCGCGCGCGTCATGATTCTCAGCCGCGATCGATTCGAATCGTCGCTCGACCACGCGAACCTGCCGGACCCGATGACCGAGATGATCCGGGACCTTGCGCGCCAGAACGAAGCCCTCCGCGAGCGCGTGACGGCCCTCGAGCGGCAGTCGGGGGTCGGCGGGGAAGACCCGCCGTTCGAAGCGCCCCACGACGTCGGCGAGTTGCCACGCGCCGACGGAGGCTGAGAGAAAGCGCGGAGAATGGCCAAAGAGGAGCGAGAACCGCTCATCGTCAAGAACCGGCGTGCGACTTTCGATTACGATATCG
>JBAULD010000353.1:0-8204 GCA_049578005.1 Polyangiaceae bacterium | reverse complement strand
GCTCCCCTCCGCTCGCGCATCGTCGCCGCGATGGTCGCGCTGATTTCGTTCGCCGTTCTGTGCGGAGGCGGCTATTGGCTCGCTAGGCTCCGCGCTCCGGCCCGAGCCGCTCAAGCCGCGCGGGGCGCACCGCTCGCCCCAGCGGCGTTCGAAGCCGCGCCCGCGTCCGACGCGGGATCGCGGGAGTGACCGTCCGGCGCGGCACGCGGCTTCATCGTAGAAGCCCGTCCTCGAGCATCGAGCTCGACCGACGTCGGGCGATGATCACATGATCAAGGACGGGCGTGCCGACTACGCGTGCCGCGTCGGAGACCGCGCGGGTAAACGCCACGTCTTCGCTGCTGGCGCCGGGATCGCCGCTCGGGTGGTTGTGGACCAGGATGATCGCGCTCGCCGCCTCGCGCACCGCGACTCGAAGCGCGTCGCGCGGAGCCACGTGGAGACCATGGATCCCGCCGGAAGCGACCCTCCGCGCCGCGCGCAGACCGTGCCGTCCGTCGAGTGCCAACGCCCAGAGCTCCTCGTGATCGAGCGTCGCCAGTCTCGGGCGCGCCCACGCCTCGACGGCTCCCCGATCGGGAAGCCGGGTCGACGCTTCGAGCGATGCCGCGAACGTCACTCGCCTCCCGAGCTCGACGGCGGCCGCGAGCCGCGCGCCCTTCGCCACGCCGAGGCCCTCTTGATCGACGAGCTCTCCCATGCCCGCGCGCGCAAGACCGGCCAGCCCACCGCGCTCTTCGATCAACCTCGCAGCGAGCACACCCACCGGTACTCCGGGGTATCCCGTGCCGAGAAGGATCGCGACGAGCTCTGCGTCTCCGAGCGACTCGACGCCGACCAGCGCCGCCCGTTCGCGCGGCCCGGTCCGCGCCTCTTGCTCCACCGCCATGGGACGACCGGTGTTCCACGTCTCGTGCCATTGCGACTGGCTGCGAATTTCTTCATGGCGGGCGGCCCGCCAACCGTCCCGGACGCGGCCGGGCGGTGTCTCGGTCATCTCGCCCTATTCGCAGATACCGATTCCCGGGGCAGGAAACAGCGGTATCCCGCCTTTGCACGTCTGCTTGGGGGTTTGCGCGCACTCCTGCGTCCGCTGCCCTGTATGGCAAAGGATGTAACAGGTCCTTTCCCCCGGCGTCCCCAGGCAGGTGAGCCCTCGCGCACAGTTCGATGTGTTGCACTCATCGCCGGCTTGACGAGGCCCGATGGCCACGCAGCCGGTCGTTCCCGTGTCCGCGCGCACGACGGCGCAGGTCGCGTCCGACGGGCAGGCTCCGCCGTCGCTGTCGAGGAGACCGCAGCTCTGGACGGGCATGCATACAGGGACTTTGAGAGCTGAGTCGGCCGCCGTCGGTTGGATGTCGCAGAACTCGTTCGACTGCGAACATTCGCCTCGGCAACAGTACGGCTGGCACCTGCCGTTCGCGACGCACTCGAACCCGGGCGCGCAGTCGGTCGGTCCGTCGCATGGCATGCCGTCCGTACTGCTGCCGGATCCCGTGCAGACGGGCTGTACTCCTGCGTCTGCACGCTGGACATGACAGGCCGACGGCGTGTCGGAGCCGGCGCCGCTATCGTTGCCCCGTCCGTCGGGGAATCCGCCGCAGTCGCTTCCCTTCGGCGTCTTCGCGTTGTCTGGGTAGCATCCCATCCAACCGGAGGCGTTGCAGAGCGGGCTGCCCTCGATCTGGGGCTGCGAGGGCGGCTTCATCGGTGCGGCGGGACCGAAGCTCGCGTTCGCGCCGGGGCTTGGAAAAGTGATGGCGCCGTCGTCGGTCCCGCCGTCGGGGGGATTCACCACCGCGGTCGCGGGTAGGCCTGCGCTCTCGGTCGAGCCGCTGCAACCGATTGCGCCGGCCCCGCTTGCGGCGAGGGCTGTGGTGATGAGGAGTACCCGTAGGTTCATCGAAGCAAGGACAGACAGAAAAGCACCAATTCACGTCGCGTGCCGCAACCATGATGACGCTGTTCGCTGCGGAAATCTTCAAAGAGGCTCCCCCCGCCGGCGGCAATTGTCCGGGCGACCATGACATCGCTGTCACGTGGATGCTTGTACGTGCGTGGCCGTGGCGTCTGGCCAATTGAGATTCACGGAGCTTCGATGTCGCGTACGACGAAATTTCCGGCTGCATCGTACGCGCGCACGGCGACGACGTGGGGTCCCGGTTCCTTTGCGAGCAGCGGAGCGATGTCCGCATCGACTGCCTCCGTAGCGGTGTCGAAAATCCCGTCGGCCGCGGCGAGGGGGTGCCACTCGAGTCGGCCGTCGATGGCCACTTCGATCCGGGCGATTGGCCCCAGCCCGTCGACCACTTCCGCGCGCAGGCGATGCCCTTGCATTCCGATGGCCTTGAAGACCGGCGGCGTGTTGTCGACGAGCACGGGGGGGGCTTCGAGCGCATGGTGAGTGGCGCTATTGGCCGGGTTCGAGATGTCGTCGCTCGCGTCGACCCGCACGCGGTACTTGCCTTCGGGAAGCGCCGCCGTGTCCCAGTCGAGCTCCGACTTCGTCAGGACTTCGTCGGGCTTGGTCGCTTCGATCCAGCGAGCGGCCCCCTCGCGGTGAAACTGGACGTGATAGCGAAGCTCGTCGCTGTCGGGATTGTCCACTTTCCACGTCACGTGAAGCACGCTGTCGTGCTTGGGGGGTTCGTTTCCGCTCTGCACGATTCCTTCTTTCGACTCGTGCGAGATCCCCTTCGGGTGGGCGGCAACTTCGGTCACCACGGCGCGTAGGTTCTCGGTCACGAAGGGGACTGTGACGTCGGAGACGCTCGCGTTGGCGTCGCGAAGCCGTGCTCGCACTTGTACGTATCGCCCGGCCGGACTGGACGCAACGCCGCCGTTCACGACGGGGTTGCTCCACGCGCTCCACGTATTGTCCGGGGATTGCGTGTCCCCCGTCCGCGTGGAGACCTCGACGAGTCCGGTGCCGTTCCAGGTCAAGTGGCCGAAGCGGGCGCGAAGACCCGCATCGAGCGTTTTGCTCGTCCATACGGCGTCGGGCCCGCCTGTGCTCAGGATCCGGTGAAACACGGCTGGATCGCTCCCGAGGACGAAGCGGGTGCGGCCGACGACGCCGATGGCCCCGATCTGTCGCTCGTCGGTGTCGGCCAAGAGCGAAACGACGTGCGCGTCGTCTACGGTGTACACGCGGCCCTCCGCGCCCGTGCCGACGTAAGGCGTACCGCGTTCGTCCAGCGCGAGCGACACGTAATGGGTGTCGTCGTGGTGCATGAGGCGCTCGGGGCGACCCTGCGCGTCGAAGCGCCATAACGAGCCTTTGCCCGGTTTGGACCGAGGCGCACTCGACGGTCCCGGTGGCGTTCGCCCCCCGGTATTGCGTCGCGACGGCTGGGGCTCCGAGGAATCCGCCGCGGCTGCGCTGGAGGTCGCGTCGACGATCGCCCACACGGTTCGGCCGGGGCCGATTGCGATCGCGCGCACGTCTTCGTCTGCGAAATCGTAAACGACGGTCGCCCGACCCGGGCCGGTGACCCGGTAGAGGAGGCCCTTGCTGCTCGTTCCGGCGTACAAGCTGCCGTCGTCGGCCGCGGCCAGCGAAACGACGAAAGGATCGTCGGTCTTGAAATAGACGCTCGGCGCCCCGTTCGCTTCGATTCGCCATATGTGGCCGTCGGCGCCGGTCGCTGCGTAGAGGGCGGTTCCGGTGGGGTCGAGCGCGAGCGCCAAGACGCTGTCGACGTCCGTGAGAGTGGCGAAGACCTCGGCCTTGCCCTGCGTCACGCGGTAAATCTTGTTGCTCGTGGTGGCCGCGTACACCGTGCCCCGCTTGTCGACCGCGAGGGCGCTCACCGCGTTTTCCTTCGTGTCGGCGAAGACGGAAGCGTGATCGTTGGCGATGCGCACGACTTTGCCGCCCGTGGCGGGTCCGGTGCCGACGAGGACGCTGCCGTCGGCAAGCGTCACGGCGCACGTCGCCGTCGTGCCGGCGTCGTCCGGCAACGGAACGTTTCCGATCGTCCAGCCCGCCCGCACGACCCCATCCGAGCTGACGCTTACGCCGGCGAGGTCGCCGCCCGAAAGCTGCTCCAGCGAATCGAGCTCGAAGGTGCGCGTCCCGACCGCGCGCGCGTCGCGCGCAGCCGCTGCTCCGAGGAGCGCGGCCAGGGCAACCAACCATGCACGAAGGCGCATGGAGTGCTTATACACAGGGATCCGCGCGGGCGCGATTCGGGTTACGAGTCTACGGCTCCTTGCGTCTCAGATACCGCGTGACTTCCACCGCTCCGTGGTCGTGTAGCGCGACGCACAGGCCGGCGGATTCGAGCGCTTCGTCGAGGCGGCGCTTGACGCCCTCCATTCCGCGGGTCGCCGGAACGAAGAACTCGCGTGCGTCGTCGCGTGCAGCTGCCGTGCACATCGTGGAGGCCACTTCGATGAGCGTTCCGCCCCCGAACGAACCCGGTAGTCGCGCCCTCAGCTTGGCCCAGTTCTCTTTCTCCCACGCGTAGAGTACCGGTGCGCTCGCACGGTGCGCCGCCGCCGAGCCGAAGACGTACCTAAGCTCCGACAGCTTGATCTCGTCGGTCAAGGCGAGGTCGAGCGCTTTGCGCAGAAGCGCCGGGTCGTCGAACGTGCCCATCGCCCGGAGGGCGAGCGCCCGATCCTCCGGCGTCTTCGCGTTCGCCACCGCGGAGCGAAGCTCGTACAGCCGCGACGCGCCCGCCTTGATCGACGCCAGGGGCAGGGCCACCGCGGCCGTGTCGGCAGGGACTGAGCGGGGATCCCGCAGCCAGCTCTCGGCGTACTGCTGCGCTTCGGCGAGCGTGGCCTCGTCGTAACCGAGCTCTCCGGAAAGCCAGAGCACCGTTCGCCGCTCGATGGTCCGGTCGTCGTTCTCGTTCGGCGCAGGCTCCCAGCCGAGGGATGCTCTGCGGACCGCCATGCGAGCGACCACCCACCGCCGGAAGGCGTCGCGGACGTCGTCGTCGACCAGCGCCTGGTCGATGCCCTGAAGCGTGCTGGCGATTTGTTCGACCACGTTGCGTTCGGTTTCGGAGTCGAACAGCGGCAGCATTTCGAGCAGGACGCTGCCGCCTACCGCGCCCTGTCGGACCTCGGCCCAGGCGTTGGACACGAGCCCCAGGCGGTCGATCGCCGAGAGCGCCCGCGAGCCGCGCGCGAGCGCCATCAGCCGTGCGCCTTCGACGACGAATCGATAGTAGCCCGCTTCACCGGTATTGGGATGCACCCAGGCCGGACAGTTCGGTCCGAGATCGCGCACGATGGGGTCGGGCCCGAGGGTGAAGCAGCTCTTGCCTTTTGGCCCGTCGGTCTCCACGCACACGGGCAGGGTCCAGCTTCGGTGCGATCCGCTTCCGCTTCCGAGCGGACGCCACTCGGACTGGCTGAGCTCGATTTTCCCTCCGGCGCCGCAGGTCCAGTTCACCAGCACGTCGGGCACACCGGGTTGGTCGAGGAAGCCTCGGGCGAGCTCGCCGATCTGCTGCGTGGACACGTACTCGAGCGCTCGGAAAAGGTCCTCGGAACGAGCGCTCTTCCACGCGTTCTCCCGCAGGTAGCGCTGCACGCCGCGGCGGAAGACGTCCGGGCCGAGCCAACCTTCGATCATGCGAAGGACGGCCGCTCCCTTTTCGTAGGTGATCCCGTCGAAGGCCTCCTCCGCCTCGCTGGTCGAGCGCACCGGTTCGCGCACGGCCCGCGCGCTCTGGAGACCGTCGAGATCCATGACGTGCTGAACCCCCGCGATCTGCTCGATCGTCGCCCCGAACGACGGCCGCCACGCGTCGACGATTCGCGCCTCGGCCCACATGGCGAATCCTTCGTTCAACCACAGGTCGTCCCACCACTGCATGGTCACGAGGTCGCCCAGCCACTGATGGGCGAGTTCGTGGGCGATGACCTGGGCTTGCGACCTGCGTATCGACGTCGTGGCGCGCCGGGCGTCCAGGAGGACGAGCGCGTCCCGGAAGGTGATGAGTCCGGGGTTCTCCATGGCCCCGGCCGCAAAGTCGGGGACCGCGACCAAATCGAGTTTGGCGTACGGATACGGAATGGCGAAATACTCGCTGAGCTGGGTCACGAGCCCCGCGGCGGTTTCGAGCGCGAGCCCGGTGAGGTTCGCGCGCCCCTTGGTCGTGACGGCGCGCATCGGGAAGGGGTCCTTCTGCCACTCCACGATGTCGAAGTCGCCGACGGCGAACGCCACGAGATAGCTCGGGAGGGGCGGGGACGACGCGAAATGATGCTCCACCATGCCGTCGGGCCCGGCGGTCCGCGAGGTTTCCGGGGAGTTGGCGAGGGCGATCGCGTCGCCGGGGGCGGTGATCGTGACGTCGTAGGGCGTCTTGTCGCTCGGTTCGTCGAAGCAGGGGAATGCTCGGCGGGCGTTGGCGACTTCGAACTGCGTGTACGCGTACATGCGTCCGGCCTCTTCCACCCGGTAGAGGCCCGCGAGGTCCGGGGCGAACGGCGCGTCGTAGGCGATCTCCAGTTCGGCGGCGCCCGCGGGCAACGGATTCGCGAAACCGAGGACGAGCTCTTCGGGGACGACCCCGCCGCTCGCGAGCCGAGTGGTCGGCGTTGCGGCGACGGTCGCGCCTCCCACGTGCGCAACCGCGCGCGAGATCGTCATGTCGCGCGCGTGCAGGACGACGTAAAACGTGGGTTCGGACACTACGATCTGGATCTTCGTCGTTCCCGAGAAGCGCGGCTGGCGCGGGTCGATCCGCACCGATAGCGCGTAGCGGACGGGCCTCGCAATGCCCGGAAGCCGGCCGTCGTCGCGAGGCGGCGGCGGGGTTCGAGTCGCGGAAAGGCGCGCATCGTCCGAGCCCGACGGAGCTGCCGGGGCACCCGCCGCGCGCGGGGAGCGCCCGCTGCAGGAGCTGCAGGACGCGAGTGCGGCGAGCGTGAGTAGAACCGGGAATGCCGGGCGGGTCACGCGTCCGACTCGCCGCCCCGCCCGAGCTTCATGACTTCGACGTTGAGCTCGAGCACGAGCTTGAGTAGCGCAGCCCGCTGCTCCTCGGTCGGGGCGCGCATCAGCCACGCCCGCAGGGCTCGGTCGTACCCCTCTGCCTTCGCGCGGAGTTCGCGAACGCGCGGCCCGGGGGTCAGTTCGCGCAACCGTTCCACGGTGTCGGCCAGCGACTGCTCCACGATCGCCAGTCGCGTCGACTTCGCTCTGGGCTCGCCGGAAGACATCGTTTCCTCAGCGTACCGCGAGCACGCCCATTCTGCCCGCTTTCATAGTCTCGTGAAGTATCCTCCCGTTTCGTGGCTCTCTGGCGACTTCCGGTGACCGCACTCTCTTCGATGCTCGCCCGCAAAGACGTGAGCGCGCGCGAAGTGCTCGGCGCGCACCTCGATCGGATCGACCAGGTGGACGGACGAATCCGAGCGTTCACCGAGGTCCTTCGCGACCGCGCCGCCGCAGACGCCGCCGCGTCCGACGCCCGGCGCGCACGAGGCGAGTCGCTCGGGCCCCTCGACGGCGTCCCGGTCACGGTCAAGGAGTGCTTCGACATCGCCGGACGTGCCACGACGCTCGGCCTGCCGTCATGGCGCCGAAGAACGGCGGGGGCGGACGCGACGATGGTGACCGCGCTTCGACGGGCCGGAGCGGTCGTGCTCGGTCGAACGAATCTGTCGCAGACGATGCTTTTCGTCGAAGCCAGGAATCCGAATTTCGGTCAGACCGCCAACCCGTGGTCGCTCGCCCACACGCCGGGGGGTTCCTCCGGCGGCGAGGCTGCGGCGATCGCGTCCGGGATGTCTCCGCTCGGCATCGGAACGGACATCGGCGGGAGCATCCGGACGCCGGCCCACTTCTGCGGCATCTCGGGGTTGAAGCCCACGCTCGATCGACTGCCGATGCGCGGCTATCGGTCCGTGAACGGCGGCCAGGAAGCGGTGCGCGCCATGGGCGGTCCCATGGCGCGTACGGTAGGCGACCTGTCGCTCTTCTTCCGGTCGATCGATGCCCGGCGATCGTCCGAGCTCGACTCGCGAGTGCCGCCGCTTGCATGGGAAGGCCCGGAGGCCGTGCGGGTCGAGGGCCTCCGCGTCGGAGTCTACGCGGACGACGGCACGCTCCCGGCCTCGCCGGCGATCGCTCGCGCCGTGGACCGCGCGGGGGCCGCTCTTCGAGCCCGAGGCTGCGAAGTGCGGCAATTTCGACCACCCGAGGTGCGCGGCTTGCTGGCCGCGTACCTGGG
>JBAULD010000352.1:0-3153 GCA_049578005.1 Polyangiaceae bacterium | reverse complement strand
GGTCAGTACCAAGCATTCACAGCCGAGAACAGTTCTTCCGCCCAAGGTCTCGACCTCAACGTGGGCGTGACTCTCCACGCGATGCCTGAGTCGCGCGGCGATCCGTGGCTGCGACTCGCGACCGGCTATCGAATGCTTTGGCAGACGAACCCCACTGGGCCGTTCGGGGTCGAGCTAGCGAATACGACCAACATGTTCCACGGCTTCGACATCGTGAATGCGAGAATCGGCTACGACATTCGTGCCTCGAATGGCGTAGCGTTCGCGCCAATGGTCGGCGCAAATTTCCAGAGCTTCGTCTGGGAGAACTCGACCGCATTGAGCAAGGCACAGTTCGGGACGTTCTTGTACGCCGGCCTCCAGGGTCGGTTCGACGCGGGGGGATCGACCGCGACGAACGTGGCCCTGGCTGGTACCCCGTAAGCGGACGTATTGCCTCATGAACGATCGATGCGCACGGCGGTTCCGTACGCCAGCACCTCGGTCGCTCCCTGAAGAAACTCGGTGGCGTCGTAACGCATCGCGACGATGGCATGCGCCCCCATGGCTGCCGCGTTTTGAACCATAGCGACGTAGGCTTCGTGCCGGGCCGCTTCGCACACGTCGACGTATTGGCTGATATTGCCGCCCACGAGTGCTTGAACGCGCCGACCACCGACTGCCCGATGTTCGGTGACCGCACGACGATGCCGCGGACCACGCCCAGGTACTCCACAATACGATGGCCCGCGATATCATTTCCAGTAGTGACGACGACGCGAACGTTGCTTTCGGCGCCCGTTCGGTAGCTAGCGCCCGAAATGGACTGGGTCATGATTGGCGCTCCTTGGGTCGACCGGTTTAGTCAGGCCCGGGGGGCGCCAACTCGCCATTTGATGCTGCAGCCTACGCTCGGTTTTTGGTCCGCCGACGGCGCGCGGCCGGTCGCAACGGCGTCGACGGCAGCCCGCAAATCCTGCCCGGTCACTGGCTTTCCGTTCGATGGACGGCTGTCGTCAAACTGACCTCGATACGCCAGTGTGCCGTCCGCGTCGTACAGGTAAAACTCAGGGGTGCATTGCGCGCGCATCAGGCGGGCGACTTCCTGCGTTGAGTCGAATAAGAACGGAAACCGCCAGTGTTCGTCGCGGGCGAGGGACGCCATCGCATCCGGCGCGTCCTCCGGATAGGCGTCGACGTCGTTCGAATTGATTGCCAGAACAGAGATTCCCCGTTCGAGCGCGTCGTGCGCCAAGGCCACGAGCTCGCGCCTTATGTGCACGACATAGGGGCAGTGGTTGCACAGGAACATCACGAGCGTTCCACGCTTCCCCACCGCGTTGGCGCCGACGTCGACAATTGAGCCGTCGACCGCGTCTTTCAGGCGAATGGTAGGCAAGCGCGTTCCCAACTGCAGCATGCTCGAACTCTCTGCCATCGTTCGATCCGTGTCTCGGGTTGTCGACGATCAGTCAGCTAGGATGCGGTGAGCCGTTTGTCGGAGTGAACCCATCCCTCCGTCATGTGGTCAAGCTACTCGCGTCGCGCTCCGGCGCGCGAGACTTGCTGCGCGCCGAAGGCTCCTGGGTCTCGCTCGGTGCTCTGGCCACTTGAGCGCCTTTCATATCGATGATTCGAAGGAACGCGAACGCGCGCATGACGAGATAGCTGGGGTCGATTTCGAACCAGCGCACTGCAAAGTTCGGACTCATCGCAAACTTGTGATGATTGTTCTGAAACAGTTCGCCGGCCGTGAGAAAATCGAAAATGAGAGTGTTTCGCGACCAGTCTCCGTTGTCGAAATTCTTATATCCGTATTTGTGACCGCACCAGTTCACGATTGCGCCGTGGACCGGGCCCATGATGTAGTGAAACGGAAGGAGTACGAACAGCCATGGGCTAGTGGCGAATTTGACATAGAAAAGGGTATAACCAGCCCCCCAGGCCAAACGCGCCATCCACGCTTGACTGAGACGGTCGACCACGGGCCATTGCGGTAGCCCCCCGTCGAACCGCGCTTCGGGCTGCACGCGATCGTACGCGAAGTCGTCGTACGTCTTTTTCGTTGCAAGCATCATCGACCAGAAATTTTCATGGTTGGTCGGCGAATGCGGATCCTTGGGCGTATCGCTGAATGCATGGTGCATTCGATGCAGAATTCCGTACGCCCTTGGGACGAGGAAGCTCGGGCCCTGGGCGAGGTACGTACACAGATAGAAGAAGCGTTCCCATCCTTTGCTCATCGAGTACATGCGATGCGCGCCATACCGATGCTGAAAGAAGGTCTGAAAAAATACGGACGCTTGCCAATGGACGAGAAAGAAGGCAGCGATTACCACGACTCGTTCTCCTTTGGCTCCCTTGAACCAGTGCCGTGTGACACGTGTCCGACCCGGCGCGATCCTGTGTTAGCTCCCCCCGGACGATCGCGACAGTCATCGTTTGGTCACGGGGCCTACCCCGTCCGGTCCGGTTAGGTCCGCAATGAAAGGGGCCGGTAGTGTCGCTTTCAGCGTAACCTGCTAAGGTGGAACGCGGCGGAAACCCGTGAGAGCATCAATGGCCGACAAAAAGGAAGACACGACCACGCGGGTCACGAACCAGTTCCGGAGCCGGGAAGTCATGGTCTACGACCTCGCGTCGGAGGGAGCCCAGCTGACCATCTCGATTGCGCCGTGCCCCAGCAATCTCGACGGAACCGGCGAGTGGCGCGCGGAGGCCTACGCGCGTCAGGCGCCGGAGCGGCCCATGCTCGCCGAGACCGGTCCGACCCGGAGCGACGCGCTGAGCGCCCTTGCCCGCGCGTGGACTGCCCAGGAGCGCGCCTTCGGATTCCCAAACCTCGACTGGGATGGGATCACGAAGGCCCTTCGCGCGGTGCGCGCCATATAGACGCGCTACCGCGTTACCGCACGACGAGCTTGCGTCCTTGGCAGCGAGCGCCTAGGTTTGTGCTTGCTCACGGACGTTACTTGGCTCACCACGCTCTCTCCGCACACTGGGATCGCGACTGGCCGTGCCTTATGACGCGACGTGTGACGCGGCGGATGTTCCTCCGCGACCGTCCCTCCGATCCCGGCGGCTCGTTGGATGGAAGGCGTTCGGCGCTTCAAAGAGTGCCATCCCAGCTGGGCCGCCACCATTCGAGAGAGAGATCATCACCATGGGCAATCG
>JBAULD010000351.1:0-2303 GCA_049578005.1 Polyangiaceae bacterium | reverse complement strand
CGCCAGTGTGCAGCGGGGCCTCGCATGTCCGAAGTGCGCGCGCGCATTCGACCCTCCTCGCCCTGGACTCTTTTCGTACAATTCGCCGTTCGGCGCATGTGACGCCTGCCGCGGGTTCGGGCGACTCATCGCCATCGACTGGGACAAGGTGATCCCCGACCCGGGCAAGTCGCTCGGCGCAGGCGCGATCAAACCGTGGAGCGGCCCGAGCACGACGTGGGAGCGCGGTATCCTCGAGAAGTTCGCGAAGGCTCGTAAAATCCCCCTCGACGTTCCATGGGATAGAGTGACGAGCGAGCAGCGCGCGCTCGTCATCGACGGCGAGGGCAGCTGGCGCAAGGGCAAATACCCCGGCGTGAGGGCCTGGTTCGAGTGGCTCGAGACACGAACGTACAAGATGCACGTACGCGTTCTCCTGTCGCGGTATCGAGAATACGCGCTCTGCAAAGACTGCCGTGGATCTCGATTGAACGCGACGTCGCTGACCTACCGCGTCGCCGGGCTCAACCTCGCGCGATGGCACGCGCAGACCGTGAGCGAGTCGCTCGGGCGCATCGCTGGCTACACGGCGCGCGACCCCCAGGGGAGGCGGGTCCAGGAGCAGCTCGCGTCGCGCCTGCGCTACCTCGACACCGTAGGACTCGGATACCTGACGCTCGATCGCCAGGCGCGCACGCTGTCGGGGGGAGAGGCGCAGCGCTCGGGCCTGACGACCGCCCTCGGCGCGGCCCTCACCGGCACGCTCTTCGTTCTCGACGAGCCGACGGTCGGACTGCACCCGACCGACGTCCCCGCGCTGGCGCGTGTCATGGCGGAGCTGGCGCGCGCAGGCAACGCGGTGGTCGTGGTGGAACACGAGCCGGGCGTCGTGCAGGCTTGCGATCGCGTCATCGAAATGGGGCCGGCTGCCGGGCCGGGCGGGGGCCGCGTTCTCTTCGATGGAACGCCACGCGGCCTGGCCGAGCGACGCGATCTACCGACGGGTCGAGCTTGGGCCAACGCGCGAGCGGCGACCCGCACGCGAAGGAGCCCCCGAGGCTGGGTCTCCGTCCGCGGCGCGCGCGCTCACAACCTGCAAGCCGTCGATGCCGATTTCCCGCTTCGCGTTGTCTGCGCGGTCACCGGACCGAGCGGATCGGGCAAGTCGACGCTGGTGAGCGACGTGCTCTACCGCGGCGTCGCGCGCGCGCTCGGCGACATGTCCATCGATAGGCCGGGGCCGCACTCCGCGCTCGAAGGGATCCAGGCTCTCGAACGTACCGTTCTCGTCGACCAGTCGCCCCTGGGACGGACCGCGCGCGGCAACCCGGCGACGTACGTGAAAGCGTGGGATCGCATCCGGGCGCGCTTCGCGGCGGAAGCCGCAGCGGAGCGCCGCCACCTGACCCCGGCGCATTTCTCGTTCAACGTCGCCGCCGGTCGCTGCGATGAATGCGCCGGCGAAGGCTACGAGACGGTCGAGATGCAGTTTCTGGCCGACGTACAGCTGCTTTGCCCCGTTTGCCACGGCAAACGGTTCAAGCCGGAAGTGCTCGCGGTCGAACACTGCGGTCGTTCGATCGCGGAGACGCTCGCGATGAGCATCGACGAAGCGCTCGCGGTGTTCGACCCGGCCGGCAACCGCGACTACGTCCTCCGGCGCGCACTCGACCCCATCCTTCAAGTCGGGCTCGGGTACCTATCGCTTGGACAGCCCCTGTCGACTCTGTCCGGCGGTGAGGCGCAGCGCCTGAAGCTCGCGCGTGCCCTTTCGGAAACGCCGGACAAGACGCTCTTCGTCGTAGACGAGCCGAGCGCCGGACTTCATGCGCAGGACACTGCGTTCGTAATCGATGCGCTCCACGCGCTCGCCGAGCAGGGGGCGAGCGTCATCGTCGTGGAGCACGACCTCGACGTCATCCGCGCGTGCGACTGGGTCATCGACCTCGGTCCCGGTGGTGGCCCGTACGGAGGCCAAATCGTCGCGGTAGGCACCCCGGAAGATGTGGCCAAGTCGGAGACGAAGACGGGCTTGGCCCTTCGCTCGCCGGCTTCGACGGCGGCTCCCGCGCGGGTGAGGGGAGCGCCGATCGCGACGCCGACGGCGATCACGATCTCGCACGCGCGGGAGCACAACCTGAAGGAGGTGACGTGCTCGATTCCCCACGGCAAGATCTGCGTCGTCACCGGGCCGAGCGGATCGGGCAAATCGTCACTGGCGTTCGACGTCGTCTTCGCCGAGGGGCAGCGCCGATTCATGGAGACGCTCACCCCCTACGCGCGGCAGTTTCTTCCGACCCTGCCGCGTCCCGACGTCGACGCCG
>JBAULD010000350.1:0-2575 GCA_049578005.1 Polyangiaceae bacterium | reverse complement strand
GAAATTATGTGGCGCGCCGGCCGAGCAGCAAGGAGACCACGGCCATAATGAGAAAGCCAACAAACAGAAGTTTTGCAATTCCCGTCGCGCTGGCTGCGATCCCACCGAATCCGAATATTGCGGCGATAATTGCGATTACAAAGAACACTGCGGCCCAATGCAACATAGTAGCTCCTCTCGTGGGATGTACCGATAAGAATCGGGTGGCGAAGCAGGCGTCCAGGAACGGCGAGGCTCCGTGGAGGCGCGTTGGAGCCCATGACGAAGCAAAGGGCGGGCCGTAAACTCAATCCTCGACTCTTGATAGCTTGTAGCCCCGGCTAGCCCTGAGACTTGGACCGTGTCTCCCCCTTTCGTCACACGGAGTATGAGCCGTGAACGACTCACCATTGCGGCCACGTCCCTCGATTCCAAAGCGCCACAGTCCTGTCGCAATCCGCCTCGGCCGTTCCTGGAGCGGCCGCAACAGCTGAGCTGGTTACTACTGGGTCCGCTTGCGTCGCGGCGACATCAAGACTTGAACCAGACCACGCGATGGTGGAAAACGGCGACGTGCGGTCGGTCGACATCGGACACCTGGAGCGCGCGGCGGAGCCTGTGATCGCTCGAGTCGGATTCGAGTCTCTGGCGTCTCTCTGTCGGCACCAGCCCATGGTGTGAGATTAGAGGATCGACGCCATGCGCCCCGAACCCCGAGATCGACTCTTTTGGTACGTCGCTCCGGCACTGTTCGCTGTCATCTCGCTTGCGGCGTTCGGCGCCTCTGCGTTCGTCTCGGCGACTCGATGGGTCGACCATACTCTCGAAGTTCAGAAAAGCCTCGACGAGTGGATGATTGCGGTGGTTGCCCTCGAAGCAAACGCGGACGGATACCTTATTTCGGGGCACGCTTCGTTTCTCGAGACCTACAGCGCCGCAGTCGCCAGAGAGCGCGCCAAGGCGGCGCAGGTGCGAAGCCTCGTCTCCGACAACTCGACTCAGACCAGGAATGCCGATGCCGCCGATCGCGATGCGGTCGTCGCCCTCGACCTCTTGCAGCAAATGGTGGCGCTCGTGCGCGCTGGCGCAGCAGATCGAGCACGTTTGCTCGCAGTGGAGAGCATGGAGCGCGCCGATCGCTTTCGCGAAGACGTGCAAAACATGCGCGACGAAGAGGATCTTCTCTTGCAAGAGCGGCGCTCGAACGCCGCTCTGCGGGCATCGCTGACGCTGACGGTTGCTCTCATACTCGTAATCGCCTGCGTCGGTCTAATGGCCCTCGCCTGGAGGCTTCAAAAGAGAATCGCGAAGGAGGTTCGAGAGCGGCTGAACGCGCTGGCCGACGTCGCTCAGGCGCTCGCGTCGACGCGAACGCAATCGGAGGTCGCCGAGGCGATCGTCGAGCACGGGACGCGCATCGTCGGCGCCGACATCTGCACGCTCCACATGCTCGTAGACGACGAGACCAGCCTTGCGCTCATCGGCGAACGAGGCGTAGCGCCGGAGGTGGCGGACAGGATCCGCCGCATCACGGAGACGACCGGCGGTCCGGACGCGTTCAAAGCTCTTCGATCCGGCACCGCCCTGTGGGCCGAGAGCGAAGCCGACTACGCGGCGCTCTTTCCGGCGCTGGCCAGGATGGAGGCGCGAGGGCCCCGTGCGAAGGCGTTCTGGAGTATCCCTCTCGTCGGGGAGGGGCATCCCGTCGGCTTGCTCGCGATGGGTTTCTACGCGCCTCGCACTTTCTCTCGTGAGGACCGCGCCTTCGTAGACGCTTTTGCGAAGCAGTGCGCCCAAGCACTCTTGCGGGCGGCGCGTATGGAACGAGAGGACGCGGCACGGCGTTGGCTTACGACGACGCTACGCAGCATTGGGGACGCCGTCATTGCGACCGACGACGATGGGGGCATCACGTTCATGAACCACGTCGCTGCAGATTTGACGGGTTGGACCGAGAACGATGCGCAGGGCCGCCCTATCGACGAGGTGTTTTCCATTTTTTCCGATGTCGCGGGGGAGGGCATTGAGGGGCCGGTCCGGCGTGTCCTTCGCGAAGGAACGAGCGTTCGTCTCGTCAATCACGTTTTCCTGCACACCAGGCAAGGCGAGAAGATTCCGATCGACGACAGCGCGGCCCCCATTCGAGACGAGAACGGCAAACTCTTGGGCGCGGTCCTCGTCTTTCGCGATGTGAGGCAGGAACGCGCACGGCAAGCTCGAAGCGAGTTTCTCGCGCAGGCCGGGGAGGCGCTCGTGTCGTCGCTGGACTATCGAGCGACGCTCGCCAACGTCGCCCGCCTGGCCGTTCCCGACCTCGCCGATTGGTGCGCGGTGGACATCTTGGATCCCGGTGACCAGGCTGCGCAACAGGTCGCCGTAGCGCACGTGGATCCAGCGAAGATGGACTTCGCGCGCCAGCTCGGCGAACGCTACCCGCCCGATCCGAACGCCCCGACGGGAGCGCCTCATGTAATTCGAACCGGCAAGTCCGAGCTTTACACCAAGATTCCGGCCGAACTCCTCGAAGCAGGAGCTCGAGACGCCGAGCACCTTCGAATCATTCGCGCGTTACGGCTCGAGTCGGCGATGGTAGTTG
>JBAULD010000349.1:0-1655 GCA_049578005.1 Polyangiaceae bacterium | reverse complement strand
GGCTGTCCAGGATTGCGACCTCCCAAGGAAGCAGGCGAATTGACCCCCAAAGGGTGTCGTTGATGACCTTCGGGCGAGGTCGGTAGGCTCCCTTTCGAAGCGCGTCTATGTGCGGAGCGAGCCATGCGCCGCATAGCTCCTCCAACTCGTGGACGAGGCTTACTACGGCCGCGTCCGAGCACGCGGGCTCGTTACCCTTCTCCCCCTTGGAGCTGCTCATTTAGGTGCTCAGCCAGCTTACGGAACACCTCGGGAGAAGGAAGCCCCTCGAGCTCTTCGCGCGCCTGAACAGGGGTCAACTTCAGTTGCGCGACTTTCAGACGGGGATTGTCAAGAGCGACGATGAAATCGCGTTCACCCTCCAGTAGCATTTCGGTGGCTTCCGGGGACACACCGAAGACCGGGTCGAAATTCTCCAGCATGCGCACCGCAGCGGACGCCGTCGACGGTTCCGTCTTCGCAAACTCCAACATCGAGCGGAAGGCCGCATGGAACGAGTTCCCCTCGGCAACAAACGGTCGTTCCCGGCGCTCGCTGAGTGCGATGAGCACGCCGCGATAGAAGACGCTCTCGTTCATCGTCTCCTCCCTTTCGTCGTCGCAGAGGCCCGACACAGACTGCTCGGATGAGCAGGATACCAATCCGCTGCGGAAGGATCACCGGTGGCACGCCCGGGCGCAAGGGTGAAAGAAGCGCGGTCTCGGATTCGGCGCCATGACTTTCGCCCACTCATACCCAGAATCTAGGGCGGATGCCATGCACTGTCCATATTTTTCCTGGTCGTTGGTGCAGGTTTACTTCAGCCCAGAAAAGCCCAGAATGGGGCGTGAAGACTGGGAGGCCGGTTGCGTGGCTGCTTGATGGGCTGCCCAAAGAGACCTTCATCGACGTCGTCGAGGTGTCGGCACCGCCACGAGGAAGATTCACGCCCCCGCCGTCGGCGCTCCAAGGTTTGGAGTGGCTCAGCCGCGGAAGGGATGTCTTGGCGGTTCTCGAGGAGCCGGGTCGGGTTCGGCTCGCGCCGTGGGGCGGCGCGACCGGGGTTCTTGCTCGCATCCAAGAGCTCGGTCGTGCACTCGACGAAGGTGACCCCACGGCAGCGGACTCGCTTCTGATGCTTCAGGACCGGTACCGGCGCCTCTCAATCGAGCATGACGGTCGCCTGCACCTGCCGCCGGTGGTCGCAATCCACATTGACCCCAACGATGCGTTCGCCGGCTTTGCGCTATTTGTCGTGCGGTATCCCCAGCACGTGGAGCTGTGGAGCACCACCGTCCGCGAGCGAAATCTCGAACGGGCGGCGGCACAATTCGCCGACTTGACTTGACATTCCCGAACCGCGCAGGCAGACGAGGCCGGGAGTACTTCAAACGGCTCGCCATTGCCCGGAGAGCATTTCCCGATCGCGCTCGCTCTTCCCTCTTGCTCGCCACAGCGGAACCCGATCCGACCATTGCCTCTGCGTCTCGGTCATGTCCACATCGTGTCCCGCGTCGAACAAGAGTTCGGCCGCCGGCTCACGGGACCCGTGTCAACTCGCTCTGCTGCCTCTGAAGTGCGGAGGCACACGGACAGCACGTGCCCGTCGTTGAGCTCCGAAACGGGCGGGCCGACGGTAGGGCGGAACAGTCGCCGCTCGCGGTACCATCGAGCAG
>JBAULD010000348.1:0-2527 GCA_049578005.1 Polyangiaceae bacterium | reverse complement strand
AGTTATCGCGGAATCGAAGCCGGCCACATCTTCGTCTTGGGTACGAAGTACTCGCAGGCGATGGGGGCGAATTTCATCGACGAAAAACAGCAGACAAAACCCCTCGTCATGGGTTGCTACGGAATCGGCGTATCACGCCTCGTGGCGACCACCATCGAACAACATCACGACGAGAACGGCATCCGCTGGCCGATGAGCGTCGCCCCCTACCAGGTCCACCTGGTCACCCTCGGGCGCGACGGCGACGTGCTCGCCGCGGCGCGTTCCCTTTACGATGGGCTGGCGGCGGCCGGGATCGAAGTGCTCTGGGACGATCGCGACGAAAGGCCGGGGGTCAAGTTCAAGGACGCGGACCTCATCGGAATTCCTCTGCGCATCACCGTCGGGAGCAAGGCGCTCGCCGGGGGCAACGTCGAGCTCAAGCCGCGCGCGGAGAGCGATCCGAAGAAAGCCGAGCTCGTGCCGGTCGGCGACGCGGTGCGGCGAATCGGGGACCTCGTTCGAAAGGCGATCGGACACGTGAGCGAGCTCGTGCCGCCCGCCACGGCTTGGTAATAGGTACGAGATAGTGGCCCGCCTCGCCCGACTGCCTCCTCCGCCCGCCGTCCCCGTGCGGTCCCCGCCTGTCGTCGTAGCCGGCGAGGACGAGACGCGCATCACCGGCGTGTCGGGCGGGCCGTCGATAGAGGCCCGCGTGTGCGCGCCGCCCAGTGCCGTTCGCGTCGTGGTCATTTGTCATCCGCATCCCCTGTACGGAGGCAGCATGCACAGCCCGGTGCCGCTGGCCATTGCCAAGGCCCTCTCGGACGAGCTGCGCGGCCGCGTCGCTTGGGCGCGCTTCAACTTTCGGGGTGTCGGCGCGAGCGAGGGTTCGTACGACGAGGGTCGGGGCGAAGTGGACGACGCGCGCGCGGTCACCGAACATCTGCGGCGCCTGCTCCCGGGCGCACCGATCTCCATCTGCGGCCACTCCTTCGGATCGTGGGTGGGCTTCCGCGCCGCCGCCGCTTCTCCCGGTGTCGATCGCGTGCTTCTCGTCGCACCGAGCGCGCTTTTCTTCGCGGTCCGCGGCGACGGGCTAGGATTTTCGGGGCAGAAGACCATCTTCGTTGGGACCGAAGACGAGTTCTGCGACGTCGACGAGGCGCGTACTTTGGCCGACGAGATGGGTGCCGAGCTGCGCGTATTCGAAGGCTTCGACCATCATTTCCTCAAATCGCGGCGCGCCATGGCCAATGCCGCGCTGCCGGTCCTGGTTCCCGAGAATTCCGCACAATGAGCGACCGCAAAGGCATCACGTCGACCGAATCGGTGCACGCAGGCGACGACAAGCGAAAACCGTACGACGCCGTCGTCACGCCCATCGTCCAGACGGCAACCTACGCATTCACCGACACGGCCGAAATCGTCGCGTACACCGACGGCAGCCACCCGATGGAGGACCGTGGCGAGTACGGGCGTTACGGAAATCCGACGGTGCGCGCGCTCGAAAAGCGCCTCGCGGCGCTCGAGGGAACCGAGGACGCGGCGGTCTTCGCCAGCGGCATGGCGGCCGTGACGACGACGCTGTTCGCGCTCGTGCGGGGCGGGCAGCACATCGTTCTCTTCCGCGACTGCTATCGGAGAACCCTAGAATTCGTCACCGATGTGCTCGGGCGGTACGGTGTCTCGCACACGCTCCTCGACAGCGGCGATCTCGACGGGTTGGAGAAGGCGTTGCGCCCCGAGACCCGCCTGGTCGTCAGCGAGTCGCCGACGAATCCTCACTTGTCGTGCATCGACCTCGAGCGCCTGGCGGCGATCTGCCGCGCGCGCCGGGGGGTCAAGTCGATGATCGACGCGACGATCGCCACGCCGGTCAACTGCCGGCCCGCGTCCTTCGGCATCGACCTCGTGATGCACAGCGCGACCAAGTACCTCGCCGGTCACAACGACGTGCTCGCCGGCGTCGTTTGCGGTTCGACCGGCCTCGTTTCGATGATCCGCGATCTGCGCGGCATCCTCGGGGGCGTCTGCGACCCGCACGCCGCATTCCTCGTCGGACGAGGCCTGAAGACGCTGAGTCTGCGCGTCGAGAAGCAGAACGCGACCGCCATGGCAGTCGCCACCCACCTGGCGAAGCACGCGCGCGTCGAACGCGTCTACTACCCGGGACTTTCCACGCATCGCACGCACGCATTCGCGCGCGCCCAGATGCACGGCTACAGCGGCGTCATCAGCTTCGTCGTGAAAGGGGGGCTCGACGCGGCGAGCCGCTTCGTCGACACGATGAAGCTCGCCCGGATCGGTCCGAGCTTCGGCGGCGTGGAGACGCTCGTCGAGCAACCGGCCGTCATGAGCTACTACGGAATGACGAGCGACGAGCGGGCGGTGGTCGGGATCGCCGACGGGCTCGTGCGGCTCTCGGTCGGCGTCGAAGACGCGGAAGACCTGGTCGCCGACATCGAGCAGGCGCTCGGGTAACACCCGTGCCATGCTTTCGAGCATGGTGACGGCGACGCTGGCCGACCGCGTGCGCGACACGCTC
>JBAULD010000347.1:0-2551 GCA_049578005.1 Polyangiaceae bacterium | reverse complement strand
GGGAAACGCCGCGCCGTCGCCGCCCGCGAATGCCGCCGCGGCATCGCCGCCGGTCGACGCGCCGGCCTCGACTCCCGACCTCGCGTTGCCCGGTTGGCCACTTCCCGCTTCGAGGGTTTCTCGCGCTCCACTGCTCGAACTGCCGGTTCCGCCGCCTCCGGCGGCAGTGCCACCCGATCCGCTGGATCCTGCGCTCGCTCCGCTGGTCGGCCCGCTGCTACTCGCGCCACCGCTACTCGTTTCACTCTGGCCGCTTCCGCTCGATCCCGCGTTCGCGCCGCCTCCGGACGAGGACGGTGCCGCGTCTGCGGACGAGCCGACTGGGCTATCGGTAGTCTGGCTGCAGCCCACCGAAAGAGCGACGGACGCGCCTGCGAGGAGTGCGAGTCCTCTTCCGAGTCGCGCGCGTTCACGCCGCGGGGTTTCGCGTGCTCCGAGGAGCGAACGTGGGTGAAAGGGAATGGTCGCCTTGCTCGAGACGTAGATCCGCATCGTCGCGCGGCAAGTTTGCGTCGTTCGGTGCTAAGGCGCCAGGCGGTTGAGCATTCTCGGGAAAGGGATCGTCTCCCGAACGTGAGGCAGTCCACACACCCATGCGACGGTGCGCTCGATGCCTAGGCCGAATCCAGCGTGGGGGAAAGTTCCATAACGGCGGACGTCCAGGTACCACTCGAAAGCCGCCCGCGGCAGTTTGTGCGCTTCGAGGGAGGCTTCCAGCGTGGCCAAATCGTCCTCTCGCTGGCCGCCGCCGATGATTTCGCCGTACCCCTCCGGCGCGAGGACGTCCATGTTGAGCGTCTGATTGGGGTCGGCGGGGTCGCGCTTGAAGTAGAAGGCCTTCAGCTCAGCCGGATAGCGATGAACGATCACCGGCCGATCGAAGCGCCCGCTGATCGCCGTCTCTTCGTCGCCGCCGAAATCGTCTCCCATCTTCGCCTCGGGGTGTCCGGCCTCGTGCAAGATGTCGATCGCCTGGGCGTAGGTGATTCGGGGGAAAGGCGCTTGCACGCGCTCGAGTGGGGCGGTGTCGCGCTCGAGAACCTTGAGGTCTTCGCGCCGCCCCTCGAGCACGCGGCCTACGACGAACGTGACGAAGTCTTCCGCAAGCCGCATGTCGCCGTCGAGATCCATGAAGGCCACCTCGGGTTCGACCATCCAGAACTCGGCCAAGTGCCGGCGGGTCTTGCTCTTCTCCGCACGAAACGTCGGCCCGAAGCAATAGACTTTTCCGAACGCAGCGGCCGCTGCCTCCATGTAGAGCTGTCCGGACTGCGTCAGGTACGCCTTCTCGCCGTGGTAGTCGGTCTGGAACAGGGTGCTCGTTCCCTCGCACGCATTGCTGGTCAAGATTGGCGCGTCGACGAGTGTGAACCCGCGCCCGTCGAAGAAGTCTCGCACGGCTTTGATGATGGTGTGGCGCACTCGAACGATGGCGTGCTGCCGGCGGGACCGGAGCCAGAGATGGCGGTGGTCCATGAGAAAGTCGGTCCCGTGTTCCTTCGGGCCGATGGGATACTCCTGCGAGACTGCGGCCAGGAGCTTCACTTCGTGGACGTCGATCTCGTAAAGACCGGGGATGCGGCCGTGCTCCTTGACCGTACCGGCAACTTCGAGCGACGACTCTTGCTGGATGTGGTCGGCGAGCACGAACGTCTCGGCCGGCACGTTCGCTTTGAAGACGACGCACTGGACTGTTCCCGTGCCGTCGCGGACCTCGAGAAAGTGAAGTTTGCCGCTCGATCGGCGGTGATAGAGCCATCCGCGGACCGTCACCGTTTCGCCGACGTGCTTGTCGAGGTCCTCCACCCGCACTTCGTTCATTCATTGCCGAATAGCACACCCTCCGAACGGGGTTGGCCGGAGGAGCCCCTCGCCTCTCTCTCTGCCCCTTGCGTCCCCTGCGTCCTGGCCGTCTTCGCCATTCGGCAGTTGCCTCGCTCAGCGCTTGGCCAGCCGGGTGCGTCGCCGCTCCTCGCCGGCTGCCTGCGCCGCGCGGTCGTTGTCGCTCTCGAGCGCGAGCGCCGGGATCGGCACGGGCCGCCCGTCGTCGCCCATCGCGACGAACGTCGCCAAGCATTCCACCGTGGGCCAGCGCTCGCCAGTCAGCGTGTCTTCCCCGTGGACGGCGACCTCGATCTCCATTGAAGTGCGGAAGGCGGCCGTCACCTGCGCGCGGAGGAGCACGACCTGACCGACCCGCACCGGTCGCTTGAAAAGGAGGTCGTCGACGAAGGCCGTGACACACGGGCGCCCGGCGTGCCGCTGGGCGCAGACCGCTGCGCAGAGGTCGATCCAAGCCATGATCTGGCCCCCGAAGACACTCCCGTGCACGTTCGCGTGCTGCGGCAGCACGTATTCGGTCATCTCGGTCATCGAGCTCGCACGCGACTTCGCCGCGAGCCCGCTCACGGCGCGGACTCCTTGCCGTCGGCAGCCGCGGACCAGGCCGGGTGCGGCCCTCCGAGCCAAGACGTAAACGCGGCGCGCACCGCGGGGTGTGCGTCGCGGCGCGCGACGATCTTCACGCGTTCGGCCCGAGGCGGGTCCAGCG
>JBAULD010000346.1:0-4182 GCA_049578005.1 Polyangiaceae bacterium | reverse complement strand
GCGCCGCGCCCGACAAGAAACGCGACGATCGCGATCGCGCCCGATGTGAGGGCACCGCGCCAGAGAAGGCTGCGCGTCGCGTGCCGCTTCTCGTTCGTGCCGACCGGCGGCTGATTCGACGGCAACCTCCGAGTGGACGGCCCGCCGACCGGCGAGCGTCCGTCCGGTTTCCAGGCATGGACCTCGCCACGCGCCGCGAAGGTCTTCGTCCCGACTTGGGTCGCGGTGGGCCGCGATGGGGGTCGCTGGAGGACAGGACGCAGGTCTGCGGGAGCTGCGGGCGGGTGCGCGCGCACGGCTCTCACGCGCTCGCCGAGCTGTCGAGCGACGTCGCCGAGGTCCAGGCCCGAGAGAAACTTGCGCAGCGCACGCGCCAGGTCGTCGGCTTGTTGCGGGCGCGCGCTCGGGTCGAGGGCCATCGCGCTCGCCATTACGTCTTCCAGCGGCAAGAGGCGAATGTCGATCTCGCTCGGCTTCGGGTGCGGTCCGCGAAGGGCGTCATCGATCGCCTCGGGCGTCCGGCGGCGAAACGGTGCTTTGCCGCTCCAAAGCTCCATCAAGAGCGCGGCTACGGCGAAAACGTCTGCGGACGGCGTGAGTTCCTTTCCGTCCATCTGTTCCGGCGGCATGTGTCCCGGCGATCCGAAGACCCCGTGTCCGCTGGGCGCCGTCGCGACGGGCGCCGATATGCCAAAATCGATGACCTTGACTTGCCCCTCTTCGTCCACCATCACGTTTCTGGGGGTCACGTCGCGGTGTACGACGTTCATGCGCCTGTGCGCATAGTCGAGCGCCCGGCACACTTCGACACCTACGTACGCGCCCTCCTCCGGGGACAGCCCCTTGCCCGCGCATGCTCGCAGGAGCTCCGCGAGGCTCGCTCCCGCGACGTATTCCATCACCAAAAAATACGTGCCGAGCTCGACCCCGAGCTCGTACACGGGGACGATGTTCGGGTGTGCAAGCGCCACGGTCGTCTTGGCTTCCTCGACGAACCGGCGCACGAACTCCTCGTCGGAGGCCAGCTCGTCGCGGATCTGTTTGACCACGAGCTTTTTTTCGAAACCGCCGGCGCCGCGAAGCGTGGCGAGTACGACGCGCGCCATCCCGCCGCGCGCGAGTTCCCGCTCGAGCACGTATTTGCCGAAGACTTGGGGGTACATTCAGTCGTGACGGTGCAGCCGCCCCACGCCCCCCATCGTAGCAAACGGGCACCTGCCTTCGCGTTCTGCTTGCTCGCCGCCGCGTGCAGCAGGGACCCCGAGGTCACTCTGCGAAAGGTGACGGTGCACGTACCCGCGGCATGCGCGCTGGACGGGAATGCGTATGCGCAATTCGATGCCCTGGGCGACTTCGACCCCACACCGCCGCAGACGGGGCATCTGCTCGGCACCATCGGGGCGCCGTTGCCGGAGATCGACGAAGCAGCGCGGGCGCTCGTCGTTCTCGCGAGCGAAAACGGCCAGGCGTGGGCCGGCGAGGCCAGCGTGCCGCCTGCCGGCGACGTCGACGTGCTCCTCTTGCCGTCGCTGACCTCGTGCCCTTTGTCGACGCCGATCGACCAACGCAGCGATGCCGCGCTGACCCCCATGACCGGGGGACGCGTGCTCGTGTTCGGCGGAGCGGGCAACCCCACGCCGCGCACGTTCGTCGTCGATTTGACCGCCGGCACGGTCGCGCCGGTCGACGTCGGCCTCCTCACGCAGCGAACGCGGTCGAGCGGGACGGCTTTTGGCGACGGCGCGCTCGTGGCTGGAGGGATCGGCGAAGACGGTACCGTTCTCTCCACGGCGGAGGTGTACGAGGCGTCGTTGAGTGGCTTCGATCAACAGCGACCGATCGAGATGGGCGACGCCCGGGCCGATCAAGGCGCCACCGTTCTCGCTACGGGCGAAACGCTTCTCGTCGGCGGCGTCGGGCTCGATGGCGAGACTCCGCTCGCCTCGATGGAGGTCGTCGATCCGATGACCCGTACGGTGCGCACCGAAAGGCTGGCTCAACTCGCGGTTGCCCGGCGGGCGCCCATTGCCGTTCGCCTCGCGTCGGGCGAAATCCTGGTCGCCGGCGGGGTCGCCGCAGACGGAAGTCCAGTCGGGATGCTCGAGTGGTTTTCGCCGGAGGTGAGCTCCACCACGAAGCGCGCGCAGAAGCTCGTCGCGAGTACGGCGATGGCCCTTGCGCCTCTCGCCGGTGGCGGCGCGCTGGCCGTCGTGGCTCCGCCGGCAGGCGCACCCGCCGGCTTCCAAAATGTTTGGGTCGTCGACGCCGACGGCGCACTCGAGGCGGCGACGCCGATCGGAGGTGCGCTGACCGAGCCCGTGCTGTTCGGTCAGGCGGGCGGGTCCCCCGTCCTCTGGACCGGTGATCGTTGGCTGCGGTGGCAGCCGTGGACCGGCTCGTTTGCGGCGCTCGAGGTGCTTGACGGTCTGCCCGCGCAAATCGGTGCGTCCACGTGCTCGCCGGACCCTGGGTTGGCGGTGTGGATTGCGGGGGACGCCACGGCGGTGACTGCCCTCCGTTTCGACACGCGCGGGGAGTACGCCGGCTTGCCTGCCCCGCTGCTCGTGGACGACACGTCGGAGGTGGCTCCAGATCGTCTCCCCGGCCCGGGTCTTCTCGCGTTCGACTCGTCTTCCGGGCTGCTTCTCGGGCCAGGCGCGAGTGTCTTCGTGACGGACCGAACCTACGCGGACGTGGCCATCGACGTGGATGCCCCAACGGGCGAGCCTGCCCTCGTCGTGCTGCGCGACGAGCTCGGGGTCGAGCTGGAAGTCGGAGGGGTGGCCTGCACGGGTGCGGTCACCCCGGGTGCAACGTCGATCCACGTCTCGCGCCTCGGGTCGAACGTGACCTGGGCGATCGCCGGCGGCGCAGGTGGCGCGTGCGGGACGGGTGTCCGATCGAACGCGCGCATCTCAATCGGAGTCCGCGGCCCGGCGTCATCGACGCGCAGCCTCGTCCGCAATCTTCGGATCGCGAGGACAGGCCCCGGGTAGCGGTGAGCCCCGATTGGAGCGAGCGCACGGCCGCCGCATGTTCGCTCCCGTTACACGATCGCCGCGCGCGCCCTCTTGGTCTTGTCGTCCCGCTCTTTGAGCGACTCGAGCACGAGGACCGCGATTTCTTCGATCGCGCGCCCGGTTACGTCGATGACCGGCCACGCGGGGTGCTGCGCGAAAATCTTCTGCGCGTACTCGAGCTCCTGCTTGATCTGCTCACGAAGGGCGTACTCGGCGTCGGCAGGCATGCCGAGCTGCTTCAGCCTTGCCTTGCGGATCTCGACCAGATGGTCGACCTCGATTGTGAGGCCCACGACCCGGTCTTGGATCGCCTCGTCGAGCTCGGGGGGGACCCGCACACCGAGGACGATAGGCTGGTTGGCGACTTTGAGCCCTCGTTGCGCGAGGAGCGTCGACAGGGGTGTCTTGCAGGTTCGGCTCACTCCGCAGAGAACGAGATCGGCCCGCTTGAAGTTGCGCGGATCCTTGCCGTCGTCGCTCTTGACCGCGAACTCGACGGCCTCCACGCGCCGGAAATACTCCTCGGTGAGGGGGAGCGTTCCGCTGGGCATGTTGATTGGTTGGCGCTCCAAGAAGAGCGCCAACTTGCCAATCAGGGCGCCGATGAGGTCCACCGCCTCCACTTTGAGCTCGTAGCTCTGAGCGTGGATGAATTCGCGCAACGCCGGGCTGACCACCGTGAAGACGACCAGGGCCCCGTCCTTGGCCGCGTTCTCGAGGACGGGCCGGATGACCTCCCGGCTCCGCATCCGCGTGTGGAGACGAATTTGCGCACCCGATTGCGGGAACTGCAGCATCGCCGCGCGCACGACCTTTTCGGCCGTTTCTCCGGTCGAGTCGCTCAGAATGTCGATTCGTTGGGTGTCCAAGGCGGCAATCTCCGTGGATGACGAAACCGCCGGAGCATAGCTCTGCCGAGGCAGGACCGCGCCAGCGAACGCCACGCCGCGGCGCGGCAGCACGGGCCGTCAGGGAAAAACCGCCTCGGCAAGCCTTCAGCGCTCTTTACGCTTGGCGATTTGCCCCTTCGCCTTCTTCAGCGCAGGAACAACGGGAGGCGGTGGTCGGCGGGGCGACGAGTTTGCGGCGGCGGATGCGCCGCCCATCGCCGCAATTGTCTCCGTCTGCTTGGCAGCAGGCTTCGCCGCCGGGGCCGGTACGG
>JBAULD010000345.1:0-2357 GCA_049578005.1 Polyangiaceae bacterium | reverse complement strand
TCATGACGTACGTATTGGGCGCCCCCTGGCCGTCGATGTCGCACGTGGCGACGACGACGAACCAGTCGGTCACCGACGGGACCGGAAGCGTGATGGCGGCAAGTGCGGCGGGGACCTGGGGGGGATTGGTGTTCGCCGGGCCGCCCTTCGTCGCGTATCCGAACATGACCGGGCCATCGACGTGGAGCGGCAGCGCCGACCAGACCTGCGTGGGGCAGGTAGACGCCGGACAGACACCGCCCCAGGCCGTCACGAGCTGGCCCGTGGGGTTGGACTGGGGATAATACGCCGTCGTGAGATCCGCGGAGATGTCCGCGTATTGCTGCGTTTCGGCGTGATAGCTCTCTTGCGCGACGCGGATCGCCTGGACGGTATTGGTCGCTTCGGTGACGTGAGACGATTGGACGATCTTGCGGTAACCGACTACGGCGAGCGTCGCGAGAATGCCCACGATCACGACGACGACCATCATTTCGATGAGCGTGAACCCTCTGGCGCGTCGCACTGGTAGCGAGCGCTTGCAGCGTGCATGCCACGGGCGCGAACGCGTGCAATCGCGGGGAAAAGCGCGAGATCGACGAAGCTGCGCACTTCGCCGGACAACCGCCGAATGACAATTTTCGTCACCCGACCCGCCGTCGGATGCCGAGGTTTGTCGCCTTAAACCTCAGACCGGGCTGTCCGAGTCAGGCAAATCGTCACCCGGCTCGCCGAGCGCGTGCTTCTGGAGGCGGTATCGCAGGCTCCGCAGCGTGACGCCCAGCAAGCGGGCCGCCTGGGCGCGCACTCCTCCCGACCTTTCGAGCGCCTGTAGAATGAGACGGCGCTCGACTTCGCCCACCACGTCGTCGAGGTTACAGCCTTCTTCCGGCAGCGCGACGAGCGAGGGCGTAGGCTGCGCGGCGGCTCCGGAGACTTCGCGCGGAAGGTCGCCGAGGCCGATCGTTTGCCCGACCGCCAGCGCCACCGCGCGCTCGATGATGTTCTCCAGCTCTCGCGCGTTTCCGGGGAACGCATACCCCTCCAGCACCCGCAGCGCGTCGGGCGACAGCCCGCGGATCTGCTTGTCTTGCTCGGCGGCGCAGCGAGCGAGGAAGTGGTCGGCGAGGGGCCGAATGTCTTCACGCCGGTCGCGTAGCGGCGGAACTTCGATCCGAATGACATTGAGGCGATAGTAGAGGTCTTGCCGGAACCGCCCCGCGGCCACGTCCTCCTCGACCCGCCGGTTGGTCGCCGCCAAGACGCGCATGTCGACCGAGGTTTCGACGGAAGCCCCGACGCCGCGCACTTTGCGCTCCTGGAGCACGCGCAGAAGCTTCACTTGAAGTGCGAGCGGAAGGTCGCCTATCTCGTCGAGGAGTACCGTCCCGCCTTCGGCTTCGCGGAAAATCCCGAGACGGCTCGAGACGGCGCCGGTGAACGCGCCGCGTTCGTGCCCGAAGAGCTCCGCCTCCATGAGCGACTCGGGGATGGCTCCGCAGTTGACGACGAGAAACGGCTTGTCCTTCCGGTCGCTCGCGTCGTGAATCGCGTGCGCGATGCGCTCCTTGCCCGTGCCGCTCTCTCCGGTGATGAGCACCGTCGTGCGCCCGTTGGCGATCCGGTGGACGAGGTCGAGAATGCGGCGCATCGCCTCGGAGCTCCCGAGGAGTTCGCGCCCGCGACCGCGAATGAGCTGCGCCCGAAGGCTCTCATTTTCGGCGACGATCGCGCGCTTTTCGAGGGCCTTTTGGACGAGGGCGCGGAGCTCACTCGTCGCGAACGGCTTCGTGATGAAGTCGTAGGCGCCGCGCTTCATGGCCTCGATCGCGGTCTCGATCCCGCCGTGCGCGGTCATCACGATGACCTCCGTGTGCGCCGAACGCTCTTTGGCGAGCGTGAGCAGGTCCATCCCGTTGCCGTCGGGCATCAGCTGGTCGGTCAAGACGATGGCGTACGGATCGGCAGCGCGTTCAATCGCGTCGTGGGCAGTCGCGAATCCGGGCGCGAGATCGACGTTGAGCCCCTCGCGCCCAAATAGGATTGCGAGCATATCGCGAAGTCCCGGTTCGTCGTCGACGACGAGGATTCGCGGCTTCGATACTGCCATCCTCCGGCAGCGTATCAGTTCGACGGGAGAACGTTTCCGAGAAGGGAGACGCTCGTGACTCCCGTTCTAGTTCGCCAGCTTCGCGACCGCCATCTGCGTCTGCCCTACGCCGACCGACACTGTGATCGTCTTCGTGAGCTGCTGCTCGGCGTTGACGAACTTCACTTGGTGAACGCCGGGCGATACGGACACGTGCACTCTCGGGGTGGGGCCGAGCTGCCTTCCGTCAAGGAATGCGGTCGACGGAGGGATCGAATTGATATTGAGG
>JBAULD010000344.1:0-16843 GCA_049578005.1 Polyangiaceae bacterium | reverse complement strand
ATACCTCCGTGTTGCAGGATCGCGTCGTTCGCGTAACCGGACATGTAGAGGACCTTCATGGTCGGTCGAACGATGGCGAGTCGCTCGGCGAGTTGCCTTCCGCTCATTCGCGGAAGCACGAGGTCGGTCAACAGAAGGTCGATGTTGCCGCCGTGTTGTTCGCAGATGAGAAGAGCTTCTCCACCGTTTGAAGCGTCAAGGACGACGTAGCCCTGCCTTCGTAGAATGTTCGTCGCAATGAGCCGTACCTGTTCTTCGTCCTCGACGAGCAGGATGGTACCGGACTGGACTTCCGGCTCTCCCGAAGATTGGGCGGTAGGCTGAGGTTGCAACGCCGTGCGGACTCTCGGTAAGTAAATTCTGAAGGTGCTTCCTTTGCCCGGCTCGCTGTAGACGAAAATGTGTCCGCCGCTCTGCTTCACGATCCCGAATACGGTGCTGAGACCCAGCCCCGTGCCCTTTCTCGTCTCCTTCGTCGTGAAGAACGGTTCGAAGATCCGCGCCGAGGTCTCCGCGCTCATCCCGACTCCGGTGTCCGTTACGGCGAGCAGCACGTACGACCCGACTTCGACCTCGTGGTGTGCGCCGGCATAGCTCTCGTCGAGCTCGACGTTCGAGGTCTCGATCGTCAATTTGCCGCCTTGAGCCATGGCATCGCGCGCGTTGACGGCGAGGTTCATGACGATCTGCTCGACCTGGCCGGGGTCTGCCTTCACGTTCCAGAGCCCGACGGCCGGGAGCGTCGTCACGGCGATGTCGGCGCCGAGCAGACGACCAAGCATCTTCTCCATCCCGCCGACGGTCTCGTTCAGGTTCAGTACTTTCGTTTCAAGGACTTGCTGGCGACTGAACGCGAGGAGCTGCCTCGTCAGATCCGTCGCCCGGACGGCCGCCTTCCGAATTTCTTGGATGTCGGCACGACTGGGATCGTCTGACCGGAGGTCGCCCCCGACAAGCTCCGCGTAGCTGAGGATGACGGACAGCAGGTTGTTGAAGTCATGTGCGACGCCACCCGCGAGCCGCCCGACCGCCTCCATCTTTTGCGCCTGGAGAAGCTGCGACTCCAACTGCCGCCGCGCGGTCACGTCCGTTTGCACGCCTACGAAGTTCGTCAGTCGACCGCAATCGTCCTTTATCGGTGAGATGGCTACGCAGTTCCAGAAGGATGTCCCGTCTTTGCGAAAGTTGAGCAGTTCTACGGTGCAAGACTTTCCCTCTCGAATTGCACGCTGCAACGTCGCTCGCGGTTCCGCCGCAGTGCCTGCTCCCGCCAGGAAGCGGCAGTTTTGTCCGAGGGCATCTTCGCGCGCGTAGCCGGTCAAACGGGTGAAGCCGGGGCTGACGTAGACGATCGGGTCATCAGGCTTCGTGGAGTCCGTGACGATGATTCCTTGGGAGACTGCCTCGATCGCTCGGTCGCGCAGTTTCAGCGCGTTCTCCACCGCTTTGCGCGCCGTGATGTCGCGGATGTTGCACTGGATCACGCGCTCGTCCTCGACGAGGTAGATGTTGCTGATGAACTCGACGGCGACTTCGCATCCGTCGTGGGTCTTCAGTGGGAGATCTTCGTAGCGAACGTAGTCGTTGGCCTGGAGTTCCGCGAACGACGCCTTGGAGGCGGCGGCGTCCACGAAGGGTCCGAGCTCCCAAATGAGCTTTCCCAGGAATTCCTCGCGCCGGTAACCCGTCAATTTCGTCATGAACGGGTTGGAATCGACGACACGCCCCGTGCCTGCGTCGAGGATCAGAATGCCGTCCTGTGCGGTTTCGAAGAGGCGGCGATATTTTTTTTCGGAAGCCCTCAGCGCGGCGTCGCCCTTCTCGCGGTCCGCGACCTCGAGGGCGTACGAAGTGAGCTCCTGTGATCGTTCGGCCTTTGGATCGTCGCTCGGCTCGTGCATTCTCCCCCCCAGACTGGCACACCCTACCGCTCGTCCAGCTCCTGCGAAAGGCCCTCGATCTCGACGCCCGGATCGACCGCATTGGACATGGCGTCGGCCATGGCATCTTTTCGGTCGAGCACATTCGGCAGGTCACGTCGAAGCTCCTCGATGAGAGCGATCAGCTTGGCGACTTTCTGCTCCGCGAGGAGGTTCACTTGAAGGTCCAAGTGCGATCGCTGCTCGGCGTCCTTCGCTTGGCGGTTCTGCGTCGTGAGCACCATCGTCGTCAAAAGGAGGGCGGCGAGGCCGACGACCCCCTGCAAGCGATTGAAGGGTGGCGGGTCCAAGACGGGCCACCAGAAGACCGGCGCGGCGAGGTTGAATGCGACCCAAGCCAATGCACTCGCAAGCATGAAATAGATGCTCAGCGCCCGCCCGAGGGCAAGGTTGACCCGTTCGACGAACCGTTGGTGTCGACCCATCGCTTCGTGCTGCCTTGCCCGGAAGGCAATCACCGCCTGCGTGGCGAGCTGATTCTCGGCAGATGGAACGCCGTTCGACCTGGCCACGTGCAGATCGTCGGGCGGGATTGGCAGCCCCTCCCCTCTGCCTTGGTCAGGTGGGATCACTGCGCCTCCGCCGCTGACGGTTTGCACCTCTCGTGCCCGATGCGCTCGACGGCGAATGTCGCAAACGCGCTTCGCGAAGGCACCTATGCTTGGCATTCTCACTTTGCTTTTGCGAAATGAATGCGCAAGCTCGAGCGTTCCCGCTCTATTCGGGGTTGGCTCGGCAATTGTATAATACCTTCGGCATGCGAATCGAGATGTCATCGTGGAAAGGGTCTCTGGGGGTTCCGCGCCGCAGCGCGCTCGTCGTCGAAGACGATCCCCGGCTGCAGCAAGCAATGAGTAACGAGCTCGCCCGCATGGACTTCCACGTCCTATCGGCGAGCCACTACGACGGGGCGCTGCGTCAACTCGCTCGAATCGAGCCTCACGTCGTCTGCATCGACGTCGGACTTCCCAACAAATCGGGCTATGAGCTCTGCGAGCACATACGCGGCCCTCTCGGGCTGGCCACGCTGCCAATTCTCATGACGAGCGAACGCGGAAGTTCTGCGGACAAAGCGCATGCAGAGGAGGCCGGCGGAAACGCCTTCTTGCGCAAGCCCTTTTCGATGCGGCACTTCAACCAATGCGTCGAGTCCCTGGCTCACGGGTACAGCCCGATCGCGTCGGTCTCCGGGCCGCTCCGGCTCGGCCGGGCCGTGCGGATGGTTCACGCGTTGGCGCTCAGCCCGTAGACGGCACCGATTGGTGCCTGCTCACGCTGTCGCCGTCTTGGGGTCGCAGCTCGCCGAAGATGCAGGCCGATACGACCGTCAGGCTGCCGAGCAGGAGGAACGCGAGGTGGATCCCGTGGATCATCTCCGCGGGATTGGAGCGGAAGCGGTCCGGGATGAAGACGGCGGTCGTGAGGGAGGCAGCGGCAACCCCGAAACTCATCGACATTTGCTGCATCGTGCTGGCAATCGTGCTCGCCATGCTTTCGTCCGGCTGCTGGACGTCGGCGTACACGAGTGTGTTCATGCAGGTGAACTGCAAAGACGAGAGAAATCCGAAGGCCAAGGCCTGCAGCCCGATGACCACGACGGACGTGCGCGATCCGATGGTGGCGAAGAGCGCGATGAGCAGGCCCAGCGAGATCGTGTTGGCGAGCAGCACGCGGCGGTAGCCGAACCTGGTCAGGATGCGCGGCACGCTCGCCTTCAAGCTGATGGCGGCGACCGACTGAGGCAAGATGAGCAGGCCGGACTGGATTGCCGAATATCCGAGGCCGACCTGGTAGAGAAGCGGCAAGAGAAACGGCATTCCACCGACCCCGAGGCGGGTGACGAAGCTGCCCGTGACCGCGATGCGAAGCGTCCGAACGCGAAGGAGCCCGAGCCGCAGCAAGGGGCGCGCCGATTGAGCCGCGTGCCACCCGTAAGCGAGAAGCAGCGCGATCGCTAGTCCGGCCAAGGCCATGATCTGCGCCGCACGCAGGGTGTGCTCGCCGAAGACCTCCAGCACGTACGACAGGAGGGCGACGCCGGACCCGAATAGAGCGAGCCCCACCCAGTCGAGTGGGTCGGTCTTCGCGGCGCGATAGTCGGGCAGATGGCGGAAGACGAGGAAGAGTCCGACGGCCCCGATCGGGATGTTCACGAAGAAGTTCACCCGCCACTGGAACAGCCCGACGATGAGTCCTCCGGCCAACGGACCAATCATCGGACCTACGAGGCCGGGAATGGAAACGAAGCTCATCGCCCGAACCAGCTCCGAACGAGCGAAAGCGTGAACCATGGTCAGCCGGCCAACGGGGACCATCATCGCCCCGCCGCAGCCCTGGAGAATGCGACAGGCAACGAGGACGTGAATGTTGCTGGAGAGTCCGCATAGGAGCGAGCCCAACGTGAAGATGCCTATCGCGGCGGAGAAGACTTTGCGAGTTCCGAAACGATCGGCGACCCACCCGCTCACCGGAATGAAGACCGCAAGGCTCAGCGTGTAGCTCGTGAGCACGGATTTCATGCTGAGCGGGACGACGTGCAGCGCGGCCGCCATCGCGGGGAGCGCGGTATTCAAGATCGTCGTGTCGAGCGACTCCATGAAGAACGCAACCGCGACCAGCCACGGGAGCATGCGCTTCGCGGACTCGCTCAACGACTTCTCCGGCATGCCCGGGAGCGTAGCCGTTCACCGTGGCTGGCGAGATGCCAACGCCCACTGGCAAAATGCGAACGCTCCCCGAACGCGCGACTGGCCCGGCGTCCGTAGCTCGAGATAACACCCGGCGCCAAGCTCGTGCGGTGGTATCTTGGCGCGGCGTTCTGCCGGACGAGGTACAAATGTCATTCCTGGGTCGCGTGCTGGAGCCGCCTTCATACGGCTTCGTTCGTCAAGACGATCTGTACGTTCCAAGTCGCTCGGAGCTGTGGCGCGAGTTCTTCGGACGTCTCAACGTCGTGCGATCCAGAAAGCAGTGGTTGCCGCTCTGGAGCTGGGTGTCCAGTCTCGCCCTACTCCCATTTCTGGTCGCCTTCGTCGCGTGGCACTTCAACCCTGGGTTCTTGGCGATTGGGCTCTTCTACAGCATGGTCGTGCTCGGAACCCACGGCACAATTTATCTCCACCGTTTTTGCACCCACCGCGCCTTCGCCTTCACGACGCCTTTTTGGTGCTTCGTGTGCCGCAACTTGGTCATCAAGATCGTGAGCGAGGAGCTCTACGTCGTCTCCCATCACGTGCACCACAGTTTTGCGGAGAAGCCGGGAGACCCGTACAACGCGCACGGCGGCTGGCTCTATTGCTTCTTGGCCGACGTGAACCATCAGCCGATCGCAAAGGACATGACGGAGGCCGAGTATCGGCGCGCCGGTCGTCTCATGACCCATGTCGGACTGCGGATCAACCCGTACGATAGGTACTTGAAGTTGGGCTCGCTGAGCGACCCCGCCAGGACGGTCGGACACTACGTTCTCAACTGGCTCTTTTGGTATGGAGTCTGTTTCCTCATCGGAGGCCACGCTCTCGGTACCGCCGTATTCGGATGCGCCTTCTTTTGGGCTTTCGGCATCCGCACGTTCAATTTCGACTCCCACGGCCGTGGCCAAGACATGCAGCGCGCGGGCAGCGACTTTCAGAAGGAAGACCTCTCCCTGAATCAGTGGTGGCCCGGTTTTGTCGCCGGCGAGTGGCATAATAACCATCATCTCTATCCCACGAGCGCGCGCTCGGGATTCTTGCCGCACCAGGTCGATTTCGCCTGGTATGCAATTCGACTCTGCCGTTGGCTGGGCGTCGTCACGCGCTGCCGCGACAGCAAGACGGCGTTCCTCCGCGAACACTACCAGCCGTACTTGCTGCGCCGGGCCGCCGCCGATCCGCTCTTGCATCGACAATAGGACGATACGGCCTCGCGTTCTCTTTTTGCCTTTGTCGGTCGACAACCCGGCGGACTTCGCAGCCTAGGGCACACCCCGTGACCGGCACGAGTCGTGCTCTTGGACGGATTCTCGCCAGAGTCTTCCCCAGTCGAGAGGCCGCACCCATGTCCGAACCGGTATCGTATTTCTGGATCGTATTTCTATCGCTGTTCGCGCTCGTTGCAATCAGCATCGCGACGTCCACCATCAAGATTGCCAAGGAGTACGAGAGAGGCGTCGTCTTTCGGCTCGGTCGCCTGATGACCCTCCGCGGTCCAGGCCTATTTTTCATTTTCCCATTCGGGATCGACCACGTACGAAAGGTCGACCTGCGGGTCGTGACGCTCGAAGTCCCTCAGCAAGAGGTGATCACGTCGGACAACGTTACGGTCAAGGTCAACGCCGTCATCTTTTTCCAAGTCATGGACGCTCAGGCGGCCATCGTGCGCGTCTACAACTTCATGGAGGCGACGTCCCAAATCGCGCAGACCACCCTACGGGCCGTGCTCGGACAATCGAGCCTCGACGAACTCCTGGGGAGCCGCGACAAGATCAACGGACGATTGCAGTCGATCATCGATGGCCAGACGGAGCCCTGGGGCATCAAGGTGGTCGCCGTCGAGCTCAAGGACGCGCAGCTCGCCGAATCCATGGTGCGTGCGCTGGCTAGGCAGGCCGAGGCAGAGCGCGAGAAACGAGCGAAAATCATCGCCACAGAGGGCGAGTTCCAAGCCGCCCAGGTCCTCGCGAACGCCGCGGAGATCATCTCGACGCAGCCGGCTGCGCTTGCGCTGCGCTACATGCAGACCCTGCTCGACATGGGGTCCAATCAGAACTCGACGATCGTCTTTCCCATTCCCATCGAGCTAATCAGGCCACTTCTCGCGGCCCCGGTGCCGATCAAGAAAATCGGGGCCACGAACGGCGGGGAGCCGATCAAAATACCCGGGCCGGTCGCCGCCGCGTGACGCTCTCCGCCGAGCCATAGACCCGCATTCAGGGGCGGGCACGAACGGTGCAGTAGGGGGAGGTCGCCCACTACCCGGGCACGGAGGCATCTCATGCGTGGCTTTCGAATCGGACGAGTCTTCGGAATCGACCTCCGGGTCGACTGGAGTTGGACCTTTATCTTCGTTCTCCTGACCTGGAATCTCGTCACCGTCTTTTCCCGATGGCACCCCGATTGGAGCGCACCCGGCGCCTTTGCGGTCGCTGCGGCGACGACGCTCGCCTTCTTCGGGTGCGTACTCTTGCACGAGCTCGCTCACTCCGTCGTCGCCGTGCGTTTCGGCATGCGCGTCCGGAGCATCACACTCTTTCTCTTCGGGGGTGTGTCCGATATCGAGAAGGAGCCCCCATCCGCGAAAGCCGAGTTTCTCATGGCGATCGTGGGGCCGATCACCAGCATCGCGCTCGGTCTGATCTTCGTGGCCTTCACGGCGGCCGTGGCGCCCAGATCGGTTAGCGACGTCGACGGCGCCATGGCCGCCTTCGCGCGGCTGGGACCCATGATGACGCTCGTCGCCTGGTTGGGGCCGATCAACATCTTGATCGGAGTATTCAATTTGATCCCCGGCTTTCCGCTCGACGGCGGCCGTGTTCTGCGATCCATTCTCTGGAGTATCACGGGAAATCTTCGAACTTCGACGATGTGGGCGTCGATGACCGGCCAGGCCATCGGCTGGCTCTTCATCGGCTGCGGCATCGCCATGACCTTCGGCGCACGCTTGCCGTTCTTCGGCACGGGGCTGATCAGCGGGCTCTGGCTAGCGTTCATCGGCTGGTTTTTGCACGGTGCGGCGCAGCGAGCGAACACGCGTCTCGCCCTCGATGACGTTCTCGTAGGAATGACCGTGGAGCAGCTCATGAAAAAGGACGGCCCCGTGGCAACGCCGGCTCTCTCCCTTGAAAGCCTCGTTCACGACCATCTCATTGCCGGTGAGGACCGCGCGTTGCCCGTCGTTCAGGATGGGACATTGGTCGGCCTCGTTTCCGTGTCAGATGTTCGAAACGTACCCCCCGCGCAATGGTCGGCGACGTCCGTCGCCTCCGTCATGCAAAGCGCCCCATCGCTGACGGTCGCGAGTCCGGGGCAACCCCTCGCGACTGCCTTCGAGCAGCTCGCAAAGGAGAATATCGACCAACTGCCCGTCGTGGCGGATGGCAAGCTCGTAGGAATGCTCCGCCGGCGAGACGTCTCGCGGTGGCTGGAGCTCGCCTGGAAGCCGGCCGACCTCGCGATGAATAGGCCGCCGAAACCTGCGGCGAGTTCGGCACCGCTGCAAGGAGGCGGCTTTCCTCCGGGCCGAGTGCACCGATCCGTTTGACGGCAAACCGCGCCGCGGCGACTCCGGTCTGAGCCCTGCCGTGACCCACACGAAAGCGAGACCCAATGACGAACTCATGGTGGATGTTGTGGATGGCGTTCATGTTCATCTTTCTCTTGTCCCCGGTAGGCTACGGATGGGGTTACCGGCGGTGGGGTCCACCGTACCCGACGTATATCCAGCGCCGCCGCGGGCAACGCGCCGTGGCCGCCGGGGGAACCGCGACCGTCCATCAGTCCTGGGGTATGGCGGGTGACGTCGTCTGGATTGTGTTCTTCGTCTCGGTGCTTTGGGCCGTCACGGCACTCTGGCTGCCGGTGTGGCGAGGGTGAATCAAACTACGAAAGGTGCGGTCGGCGACTCGCGGCCCGCCGTCGTGGACACCCGAATCTGCGTTGACGGGGTAGGCGCGGGGGGTCATAGGACCCCTATGCGTATTCTGATTGCGACGGACCTGAGCCGCGGATCGGATGAAGCGATCCGCCAGGGTGCTGCGCTCGCGTCTAAGGACGATGCGCTCGGTGTGGTCATCACGACTCCCGGGGGAGAGCGGGAGGCCGAGCCCTCGCTTCCGACGAAGGCGCGCGCCGACGTGTTCGACCAGGTGGCGCGAGTTGCCGACCGCGACGTCGAGATCTTCGTGGACGAGGGCGTCGACTACGCCGGAATCGTTGCACGCGCCGAAGCGTGGCATGCCGATCTCGTCGTCGTCGGAAGCTACGGCCGCTCCGGTCTGCCGAGGGCACTCGGCCACGTGGCCGAGCGCGCCGTTCGCTACGCCCACTGCGACGTGCTCGTCGCTCGCGCGACGACTGGAAAAGGGCCTGTCCTCGCGGCAACGGATCTCTCCCAGCCGTCGCTCGGCGCCGTGGTGGCGGGCGCACAGCAGGCCTCGCGCCGCGGAGTGTCCCTCGAGGTCGTTCATGCCATCGGATTTCTCGACGTCGAGGCCACGTACGTCATCGATCAAGCGACGCCGGGGATCTCCCTCGCAAGCAGCGACGACGAAGCGTTCAGACTTCCGCTGGTGCAGGCCGTTCGGCGGCTCGGAATCGACGCCGAGTGCAAAATCGTGAGGAACCCGGCGGCGGGTGCGATCGTGAAGGAGGCCGACGCGATCGGCGCGGAGCTCGTCGTCGTCGGCACGCATGGAGCCACGGGACTCGCCCGGCTCATGCTCGGCAGCGTGGCCGAGAAGGTGATTCGGGCAGCGGGGTGCTCCGTGTTGCTCGTCCGACCGCGCGCTCGGGCCTGAGCCGGGCCTGCAGGCAAGGGGTCGCATACCCTTGCCAGAAGTCTTCTCCGCTCTTCGGCCGTCACTTCAGGAGCAGGACATCGACGCGGCGATCGATAGCCCAGGTCGCCTCGTCATTACCTTTCGCGTCCATGGCCCCGCGCGAGGTTCGCTCGATGTTGGTCGCTTGCATCCCTTGCTCGCCCAGGTAGTCGGCCGCGCCCTTCGCGCGCCTGGCTCCGAGCGCCATGTTGTACTCCGCGCCGCCGCGCGGATCGGCGCGTCCGACGAGCCGGATAGTATCGCCCTGGAGCGGTCCGGTTGTCAGGCACGTCGCGATGGCGTCGAGCGCGCTGCGATCGACGTCGGTCAAGGTGCTGTCATCGAAGGCGAACTCGGGCGAGTCGTCGAGCTTCAACTTGCAGTCGCGGGCGATGTCCGGGGAAACGGAGATCGACGGAGAGACCGCGATGGTCGGACTCACGACCCGCGCGACCTCGGCCGGCTGAATCTCGACGACTCCGACCGCAACCGGCGCGCGACGCGCGACTTGCTCCGGATGGCCGCTCACGTCGAACCGACCGAGCAACCCGGCGTACACGAACGTGCTTGTCCGCGCGTCGGTGACGGCCGCGGAGTTCTGCGCCAGAAAGACGTCGAGATCGGCCCCGATGACCGGCGCGATCGCGAACTGCGGCGACATGCGAATGTCGACACCCAGAGTGAGGCGCCCGATCTGGAGGCCCTGAGTCGTGACCGTCGTGCTCGGTGCGTCGTTGTGCTCCCAGAGCCAGCGATAGCCGGTACCGAGCGCCGCCCACGGGTCGACTCGGCTGCTGGGCGAGAAGTGGTAAGCGGCTTGGACACCCGCCGTGACACCGCGGGCGGACGCGGCGCGCTGAGCATCCAGGTCTTGGTACTCGCCTGTGATTCCGATCATCCAGTGCGGGTCGATGCGGTAGCCCAAACCGAGATCGACGGCGATGCCCTCTCGAGCGACGCTCGGAACGCCCAGACCTCGGTAGAGCGATCCGAAGCCCTGCGTGTACCCGGTGCCGATCGTGAGCTCGAGCGCATTTCGAGGCGGCGCTACGTATTGCTGGAAGTAGGGCGTGGAGCTTTCTTGCGCGGAGGCGTCGGTCGCACCTGCGGCGGCAATGGTGACCAGAACGGGAATAGCGATCTTCGGATTCATGATTCTCTCCTCTTGGTGCACAGGGCCCAAGAGCATCGGACGTGCCGCGAGACAGGCGTGTAACGAAGTTTAGACGAAAAGAAACCGCCAGGACGCGAGGGCCGTCAAGAGAGGAAAATCACTTTCAGCGTTTGGCCGAGAACTCCGGACTTCCCTTGACCTTGATCAGGTTGACCACGCGACTGGCACCTGCCCGCAGGGCGTCGTGGGTTGCGGCGCGGGTCTCGCCCCATGAATCGAGCGTTCCGGTCAGCGTCGCGGTTCCGTCTGCAGCGACCGCGATACCGACGCGATTGGGCCGTACCATCGCATCCCAGTACAAGTAATCCTCGAACGCCGCTTTCACATCGGTCGGTGTGCGCGTGACGGCGAGCTGGTTGTCGACTCCGGCCACTCCGGGGACGTCGCCAACGACTCCTTCGGCGTCGAGGCGCTCGAGCCCGGACTCGACGGATCCCGTGAGCGCGACCCTTCCCTTCGACGTCGACACGCGGATAGACCCGGGGCTCGGCAGGAAGTGGTCGCCCGAAAGAGCGATTTTGGCAGCCCGATCGATGTCGGCGTCCGTCGGCGGCGAACGGAGGGGCGGGGAGAGGGCCTGGTCGTGCACCTCGCACACGCCGAGGGTGTTCTTGGCATCGCTCTCGGCGGCGCGCCGAGCAAACGCACCTTGGACATTCCCGCTCAGCGTGGCCACGCAGCCGTCCACGACGACCTCGGGCTCGGCGGCCTTGAGCCTCGGGTCGTACGAGAATGCATCACGCACTGCCTGCGCGACTTGGCCATCGGTTCGATACGGAACGTCGAGCACCCGGCGCTGCTCGTCGCGCGCAGTCCAGTCGACGAGAACGCCATCGTCGTCGACCGAGTCGACACCCGCTACCCAGGCGTCGGCGTTCGCCCTGAGCTTTTGCCCGAAGGCGCCGACCCACCCCGAAAGCTTCACCCGACCCGCGCTGGCGGCAACCGTGAAAACCTGGCCATCGAGCCACACGTCGTTGTCGATACGGCGCTTGACCTCGGACGCGATCTCCGCTTGGGACCGCAGCGACCCGGCAGTCTTGAAGACGACAGTATCTTCGACGCCGCGCACGCCGGCGACCGCCTTGCATTCATCGAGCAGCAGCGCCTTTTCTTGCCAGGTCTTGGTCGCCCCCGAGAGGGTGACGATGCCGCCTTTCACGGAGGCGCCGAGCGCGTTCGCCCGGTCCGGGTGATCCTCGCGCAAGACCCGCAGCACTTCACTCTTGATGTCGTCGTCGGTGCGGGCGGATGCAGCCACGGTAATTCGGTTGACGACCGATCGAACACCGCGAATGGTCCCCGCGATCTCACCGGCCTTTTCGCGCGCGAGCAAGTTCCCGACGGACCCCGAGAGCGAGGCAATGCCTTCGGTCACCATGACGTCGGGGGCCTGCCCAACCATGGCGGGGTCTTCGCGGATGAAACGCCCGATGGCCTTGGCGATCTCGCCGTCCGACGGCACGACCGCCTGGGGGCGGGGTGCGATCGTAACGGCTGTGGTCTGCGTGGCATTGGAGTCGTGCCGGCATCCGACAACACCTGGCAACCCAAGAGCGACGATCGACATGACCCGTAACGAACGAACATGGAGGACTTTCATGGATGCACCCTCTTGGGAGCTGACATGCAGCAGCCGCCCCGCCGCACCGAGCATGACACGTGCCATTGGAATCCAGGCGAGCACCGGATCCGAGTGCGCCGCGATGATCGGTTCGCGCCGCCTTGTCCGACCGTGGCTTTGGCGATTTGCAAACGCGGAGTGCGAATCTTCGATCGCCCGTGACTTTCAGTATGCTTCCAGCCGATTGAAGTCGAAGAGCCCTGATTCGGGAGCCTCTTTGCGGTGATCTTCGTGAATACGGTCGCTGTGCTTCCAGAACCGGTCGCTCGCGCGAAGCACCCCGAATTCGGACCGGAGAGCGCGGTAGCTCTCGGGTCCGTCGAGCTTCGAGACCTCGAGAACGAAGGCTCCCAGGTGCTCGCGCGGGACGTCGAAGAGCGCATTGGGGTACGCGCCCAGAAACCCGGGAACGACGACGAGCGCGTCCTCCGCCGGGACGCGACGATCGTCCTCGTGGAAGAGCGTCATGACGTTCGTATGCGCGCTGTCGCGGAGGACGGTGAAGTGAGCGGCCCTTCCGCCTGCACCTTCGACGGCTACGAAAGACATCTCCGGCATCCACGACGCGGCCTTGCCCTCGACGTGTTCCAATCGGTCGAGGTCGGCGCGCATAGAAGCATCCTGCACACGCTGGAGATCGTAGCCTTTCGCGACTACGTTCTCGACGCGTCGCTCGATCATTCGAAAGAGTTCTCGCTCGGCGTCGCCCGCCCCATACCGGATGCTCGGCGCGCCGCCGAAGCCGGCGAGCTCACGCTCCACGCGTTCTTTGGCCTCGCCCGTCACCCCTCGGTACCACGAGCCCACCGCCAACTTGCGCTGCTCGGGCGGCAGGAACAAAAGGAAGTTCGCTTCGCCTTCCATGCGCAAGAAGTCCATGTAAAGACGCGTCGTCACTTGATGGGTCACGTTCCCGTAGACGTCGAACCCAGCCACGAGCAAGTAGTGGATCCGTTCGAGCAGCGGATAGCCGACGACCCACGCCGTCTTCGGCGGCGGCCCGATCAGCCCCTGGACGACGGTGGCGCTGTCGAAGTGGCGGAACACCGTGAGCGCCGCGTTGGGATTCTTGTTGTCGCCGTCCCACACCAGATCGAGGTTCACACCGTGGCCGCCCTTGGTCAGCTCCTCCAAGAACTCGGTTCTCTTCGTCACGTACTTCTCGTGCTCTGCCCCGTAGCGAAGCCACGAGGCCGTGAGAAGCCGGCTGCCCTCCTCGGCGGGCATGTCGAGATCCTGCTTTACGTCGGCCAGAAAGGCGGTTTCTTTCGTCATCCACGAGACGGCGGGATTCAAGAACATGATCCAGAAGCGGTCCTCGATCACGTTCAGCGCGACCTGGCCGCGACAGACGGGTCCTTTGATGAAACCCATCATGGTGAATTGCGCATCTTCCAACATGAATCGGTATCGCGACTCGGCGGGGATCGCCTGGAACGCCCGAAAGGGGTTCGCCGCCACTTCGGGCTCGTAGCTCGGCAAGCGCTCGACCTCGTACGTGGGCGCAAGAAAGAGCTCGTGCAGACGTTGGAGGCGCGCGGGGCCGAGAGGATAAGGCATCAGCGTTTTTTCGAGCGGCCTCTCGATGCGGCGCACGAACCGGTAATAGACGCGGTCGACCTTGGGGTCTTCGAAGGGTCGGCGCGTGGCGATTTCGTCGACGGGCGCGGGGCTCGGCCCTCGCGAGCGGACGAGGCGAAAGAGCACATGCGGATCGATTTCATCGAAGGAGAGGCTCGCGAGAAAAAGGTGCTCGTAGACGTAACGCGCCATGAGCCGGCTCTTGAGGGACGGCTCGTTCAAGAACGCTTCCCAGGCAGCGACCGACCAACGAATCCCCTCCGGCAGGGGCTCCGGCTCGGCGTGCGGCGCCCCTGCGTTCACCCAATCGACGACCGCGGCCTCTTCGGCCGGCGCGAGGCCGGGTAGAGCGTACGGCATGCCCCAGAGCGGGTGTTCCTTCGCGTAGTCGTCGAAGTGCGCTCCGGCGACGCAGGTTTCTGCCCGATCGAGATCGAGTGTGAAATCCTTGGGGAGCACCACCGCGGGCAGGGGGTGCACGCGTTTGAGCTCGAGCATCCGCAGGAGCAGGCTCGCTCGTGGGTCGGCTTCGTATCCCTCGGGGAGGATGGGATGAAACCCCTTCTTACGCCATCCGAGCGCGTCGTGCGCATCGACGCCAAGACGCGTGGGCTCTGCCGGAAACAGGCGCCCTGCATCGTAGACCTTGGCGGCCGTGGCTCCGCGGTCGATGCCCTCGAACGTGCCGAGCTTCAGCTGGCACGGGGCGTCGTAGCAGCCGTGACAGACGACGCATCGGGTCTCGAAAACCCCTTGGGCCTTTTCCCACGCGGCCTTCGATTGCTGGGGTGAAAGCGGCACCGTCGCCTGCGGACGCTCCACGTTCCACGGTCGCGCACAAGCGAGCGGGAGCCCGACCGCGGCCACGGCGACCGAGAGCATGAGGCGGAGCGGTCGCGAGGCCATCGCGCTTCGATTACGCCATTCGTTCACTCCTGAAAAGCGAACCACTGCGTCGGATGTGTGCCCACGAAGCTCCCGAGAGCGTCGGCCAAGTGCTGAGCGGCGGCGTCGACCACCTGCGGGCCGGCGCGCCGCGCTAATCGGACAGGCTCGCCCACATGGACGGCGTAGCGCCGGTGGCCCGTGCGTGAGGAGAAAACCGGAACGATCGGAGCGCCCGTGAGCTGCGCGAGGCGAAGGGGCCCCTCGGGAATGAGCCCGGGCAAGCCAAAGAGGCGAACGGCTCGTCCCGTCATGCCCCGGGGAACACGATCGATCTGTAGCGCGACCACGCCCCCCGTCCGAAGGTGATGCATCAGCGGCAGCGACGCGAGCGGATCGCCGCCCACGTGCACGACCTGCACTCCGCCCTGAACCCGCATCGAGTCTTGGAGCTCTCGGGCGGCGGGGTCCCGCTCGCGCTGCATGACGACCATGACTCTCTTGTGGTGCTCCCGAGCCAGAAGGGCGCCCAAGCTCTCCCACCCAGCCGTGTGCGCGGTGGCGAAAATGATTCCGCCCGGCGAGGAAAGGAGGTTCGCAGCGAACGGGTGGAGGTGGACGATCGCTTCGGGAACGAGGTCGTTTTTCGAGCCGGTGGACAGGATCTCGGTGAGGCACGACGCGAAGTTGGCGAAAGTGCAGACGACATCGAAGGCGCGCCGGACACTGCTCGCGGACGCGTGTGCCCTCGCCAGCTGCCGGCCGATCCTGCCGCGGGCGCGCGGGCTCGCTACGGCGATCGCGGCGCCGATGATGGGGGGCGACCACCGAACGAACCAACCGGGCAAACGGCTTGCACCAAGCCGAGCCGCACGCCGCCAGAACACGCCGTCGAGCGCCAGCGACCCTTCCCGCGGCACAATCGCTGGGGACATCGCGATTCGTGGATGGCTGACGGCGGCGCTCACGGTAGCGCTAGGACGCAAGCGTCGGGCCATGAGCCCGCCGGCGTGCCACGTGGGGGACGAGCGCCGGCTTCGTCCTTCCCAGCCGCGATCTCGATGATCACATTGACCCGCGTGGCTCAGGCGCCGTCGACTGTACGCACCGGCCAGGACCTGCTCGAGGCCAATCTCGCCTTTTACGATCCGCTCTGGAAACAGTCTCGGCTGGTCTCCCCCGACCGCTTCAATACGTGGCCTTTCGTCCAGTCCCTCCTGGCGACGCCCCAGTCGCGGCTGGAGGTCGGGCCCGGTCTTCGTCCGCGGCTTCCGCTGGAAGGAACGTGTTTCGTCGACGCCAGTCTGCCAGCCGTCGACAAACTCCGGCGGCACGGTGCGAGCGCCGAAGTCGCGTTGGTCTCGAGCATTCCGTTCGGCGACGGCACGTTCGATCTCGTCGCGGCGTTCGACATCGTGGAGCATGTGGACGACGACGACGCGGCTCTGTCCGAGCTCTCACGGGTTTCGGCGCCGGCGGCGACCGTCCTTCTCTCGGCGCCCCTGCACGCGTCGCGGTGGACGAAGTTCGACGACCTGGTCGGACATCGTCGCCGCTACGAGCCCGGGCAGCTGGTGTCGAAGCTCGCTCACTACGGGCTCTCGGTAGTCGGCACCGCCGTCTACGGAATGCAACCGCGATCGTCGCTGCTGCTCGACTTCGGCGTGTGGGGCCTCACCCACCGCCGCGACCGCGCCATTTGGTGGTACGACCGCGTCATGCTGCAGCTCGGTGCTCGCTTCCAGAAGAAGCTCGTCGTCGTGCCCGGAATGATGGACGTCACGAACGTCGACGAGGTTCTTCTAGCGTGCCGCAAGACTCCCGATGGGCCGTGAGTTCTCCGGGACGAGGGCGCCCGCGCCCGTAAGTAGGTTGACTCGGCGAGCCATGGGAGCGGTGTTGCATCCGATGCGATCGTGAACGCCCGCAGATGGTCTCGCGTCGCGGTCGTCATCGCCACGCTGATCTGCGCCTGGCTGACGGCGTCGCGCCTGCATGTCTCGACGGACATCTCGGCGCTTCTGCCCGAGGGCGGCGACGCCGCCACGCTCGCCACCTGGAGTCGTGTGTTCGGCGGCGGCGACCCGGCGCTCGTCCTCGTGCGCGGCGAGCGTCCAGAGGAC
>JBAULD010000343.1:0-7286 GCA_049578005.1 Polyangiaceae bacterium | reverse complement strand
AGCTCGAGCTCCTCGGCGCGGACGGAAAAGTGCTGCCCGGGCCGTGGAACTCGACGACGCACTCGTTCAGCGTCGCGCACTGACGCGGACTGCGCGGGGGGGAGAGAACCGCCAGGGGCGCGGGGCGGTTCCTCATCCTCGAACCCCGCTGAGTGCTAGGCTGCGAGCGTATGGCGCTCGGTCACGACGTCCACTACGGGCTGCGCGAGTACATCTCGTTCGAAGCGTCCAGCAACGTCAAACACGAGTATGTGGGCGGGCAGATCTACGCAATGGCGGGCGGCACGCCCGAGCACGCGGCGCTGACGGCGGCTTTCCTTGGCCAGCTCTACGCCCCGCTCCGCTCGGGTCGCTGCCGCGCGTACGACGCAGACCTGCGTATTCGCGTGCGGGCCGCCGATCTGCTGACGTACCCCGATGTGACGATCATTTGCGGCCCCGTCGAGCGCGACGGTGAGGACCCGATGTCCGCGGTCAACCCCACCGTGCTCGTCGAGGTCCTGAGTGAAAGCACGGAGCGGTACGACCGCGGCGCCAAGTTCGAGCACTATAAGAAGCTCGCGTCTTTGCGACAATACGTGCTCGTGTCTCATGCCGCGCCCGCGGTCGAAGTGTGGACGCGCGGGGCGCGAGACGCGTGGACGTGCCAGGCCGCGCGGGAGGGCGAAGTGGCTGAGCTTTCGTCCATCAGCGCGGCCATCGATGTCCGCGAACTGTACGAAGCCGCCGCCGAGCCTTACGCGTGAGCCGCGATTGCTCGCCCACGACCCTAACCATAACTAACCGACCGGCTTTTCGATCCGCGCGACGCCCCAGGCCGCCGCCTCCCGGACGACCGGGTCCTCGTGACCACTCGCCGCCGCGCGCAGGGCCGGTAACGCGTTCGGGTCCCGCCTGTTCCCGAGGACGACGGCGGCGTTGCGCGCGATGCCCGCGCGCCCTGCGCGGCGCAGCGGAGTGCCCTCGAAGAGCTCTCGCCATGCCGACTCGTCGAGCGACAAGAGCGACTCGAGCCGGGCGCTCGACCAACGCTCGAGAGGTGCGAAGGGATCGCCGTCGCGTGTATCGAGCGTGGTCCGGGCGGCGATACCCGCGTTGAAGGGGCACACCGTCTGGCAGTCGTCGCATCCGAAGAGGTGCGACCCCACCCCTTCGCGCAGCTCCACCGGGATCGCGCCCCGCTGCTCGATCGTCAAATACGAGACGCATCGCCTCGGGTCGAGAACGAAGGCGGACGAGAAGGCGCGCGTCGGACAAGCGTCGATGCAGCGCGTGCACGCGCCGCATCGGTCCTGGACGTGCGGCCGGCGCCCGGACGGGCCGGGTGGGACATCGCCGAGATCGAGGCTGAGATCGAGGGTGGTCACCACTTCGCCGAGGAGCACCATCGATCCGAGGCCGGGCACGATGAGCATCCCGTTCTTGCCGATGAAGCCGAGGCCCGCGCGCACGGCCCACGCGCGCTCGAGCACCGGCGCGTCGTCGCACATGGGACGGGCTCGAACGGGATGCTCGTCGGTGCCGAGCGCCCGGACGAACGCGGCGAGGCGCCGGACACGCCGGCGGAGAAAGCGGTGGTAATCCCGGCCGCGCGCGTAGCGCGCGATCGCGTGCGCGAAGGTCGGAACGTCGTCGCTTCGCCCGGCATCGGCTTCGGCTGGGCGCTGATACCGCCGTGCGACGCATACGACGCTCTTGGCTCCAGAAAGAATCCCGTCGCCATCGAGCCTCTGCCGGACGCTCTCGTGAGCGGCCAGCCACGCCATTTCGCCATGCCTCCCCTCGCTTACGAAGGCCTGGTATCGGGCGAAGTCTTCGTCGAGCGGGTCGCTGGCACGCGTAATGCCAACGGCGTCGAAACCTAGTCGCAACGCAGCGGCTCGCACCTGATCGGAAAATGAGACGCCCGGTCTGACCACGCTGCCAACACTTAACCGAGTATGGTCGACTTGGCTCCCTCCTATGAACATCGGGCACACGCCGCGAGGACCGACATGCGAACGGATGGACGGCAATGGCGGGCTTGAGCGGTGGGGCGCTCGGTGGCGGGATCTCGGTGGAAACGACGCAGGACGGGCTCTTCGGCGGTAGCGTTGTTCTGTTCCAGCCCCAGCGCGGCGCGGGCTACCGGACGAACGTGGACGCGCTCTTGCTCGCCGGATTCGCGACCGGGAACCATTCGGTGTCCGTCGCCTTCGATTTGGGGGCGGGCGTAGGGGCCGTAGGACTGTCGTTGCTCAGGCTGGGCGCCGCCCGGCGCGTGGTGCTGGTCGAGATCGACGAACAGCCCGCCGCGATGGCTCGGCGCAATCTCGACGCGAACGGATGGACCGAGCGGGGCGAAGTGGTCCGAGGCGACGTACGAGACGTGGCGCGCTCGCGCCGCGGTGAGGCCGCGCTCGTCGTGTGCAATCCTCCCTACGTGGCGCCGGGACGCGGCCGGGTGCCCGTTGCGGAGGCGCGCGCCCGTTGCGGCGAGCTTTCCACGTTCGTACGAGCGGCGCGGCAAGTGGCCGGGCGCCGGGCGCGTGTTTGCTTCGTTTATCCCGCCCACGAGCTCGGCGCGCTCCTGTCGTCGCTCGCCGTCGAGGGCCTGCACGCGAAGCGTATGCGCTTCGTATACGGAACGCCCGACTCCTCGGCCCGTATCGCCCTGGTCGAGGCGGTCGCCGGGCGAGCCGGCGGCCTGGCCGTGATTCCGCCGCTCGTAGAGCACGGGCAGCGCGGGTATACGCCGGAGATGCAGGCGCTCTTGGCGCGGGGGTAGCCCTACCTCGCCCCGCGAAGTCGGTCGAGCGCGATCGCGCACGCCGAACGAACGCTGAGATGGTTGTAGTCCCCGCCCAGAGCCGAGATCGGCTCGAGCAGCGCGTCGGCCGACTCGATGACGCTCGGCGCCAAGCCCCATCCGGTCCCGAACACCAGGAGCACAGGCTTTTCGGCGCGTTCGAGCCGCACCCGGGCGTCCGGGAACGACAGCGCGCCGCCGAGACTCCGCGCGGCGGTGACCCAAACCTCTACGGCCTCCCGACCGCCGAGCGCGGCGATCGCGGCGTCCAGCGTCGGCACGATGCGCAGCAGCCGCAGCGCCTCGCGCCGATCCGGAATACGCCTCCCGCTGGATCCGTCGGTCCAGTGTTGGCGAATTCGCTCGACGAGCTCACGCTGCGCGGCGATCGGATGGGCGATGAAGTAGTCGCTGCATCCGTAGCTGCGGGCGCTGCGCGAGAGATCGTGCACGTCGAGGTTGGTGACGGCGGTCGTGACGATCGCCCCCTGCCCGTCGAGCACCGGATGGTGGACGAGCGCGATCGCGAGCTTCACGACCTGCCCGTTCCTTCCGGATTTGCCGGAGGCTCCGCGCCACGCGCGGCGTCCTTTCGCCGTCGTTCGAAGTCTTCCCACAAGTCGGGGCGACGCTCGCGCGTGCGCTCGACCGACCGCTCGCGGCGCCACCGGGCGATCTCGGCGTGATTGCCCCCCAAGAGCACGTCCGGGATACCCGCACCACGAAACTCGGTCGGGCGCGTGTAGTGCGGATACTCGAGCAGGCCGCCGGTCTCGGGGCTGTGCGACTCTTCGATTGTCGACGTCTCGTTGCCGAGAACGCCGGCGAGGAGGCGCACGCACGCGTCGACGACGGCCATCGCCGCGACTTCGCCCCCCGTCATGACGAAGTCGCCGAGGGAGATCTCTTCGTGTACGTGACCCCGGACCCGCTCGTCGAAGCCTTCGTAGCGCCCGCACACGAGCATCACGGCCGGTCGGGCCGCGAGCTCGCGCACTTTGCGTTGATCGAGCCGCTGTCCCTGCGGAGTCAAAAGCACGCGGTGAGCCCGTGCGCCTTCGGGCGCGTCCGCGTCCAGCGACTCGATGGTGGTCACCAAGACGTCGACTCGCATGACCATTCCGCCGCCACCGCCGTACGGCGTGTCGTCGATGCTCTTGTGCCTACCGAGCCCGAAGTCGCGCGGACTGCGAAATCGCACGGCGAGCTGGCCGCGATCGATCGCCTTTTTCACGAAGCTCGTGACGAGAAATCCTCCGAACATCTCCGGAAAGAGCGTGACGACGTCGACCCGCACCGACCTATTCCCTCTCCACGCCCGTGAGCGTCGCGAGCGTCACAACGCCGGCGGCGACGTCCACGGCGCGCACGACTTCGTGCACCAGCGGGACCTCCCACGGCCGGCCGCCGTCGGCGGCGTCGACCACGAGCACGTGCGTGGTGGGATACGTTCGAAGGGTCCGCACTCGGCCCACTTCGCCTTCCGCCCCCTCCAGCACGACCCGCGCCCCCTCGACGTCGCACGCGTAGAACTCGCCGTCCTCGAGCGGAGGAAAGTCCCGGCGCCTGGCGCACACGACCGCGCCGCGCAGCTCCTCGGCACGGTCCCGATCATCCACCGAGAAAAGCCTCATCAGGATGGCATCATTCGCGCGCCGCGCGCTCTCGACGCTCACTTCGTGCTCTTCGCCGTCGGGCAAGCGAACGAGCACTTCGTCGAGCTCGAGTAGGAGGTCGCTGTCGCGGTTGAAGAGGCGCAGGCGCAGCTCACCGCGCACGCCATGCGGTCGCGCGACCTCGGCCAGCGGAACCCACGCCTCGGCCGCGAGGGTCATCCACGCACCGCTTCGCTCGAATCAGTCGACGATGTCGAGGTGCACGCGGCGCCCCAGCTTCGTCGAGACCGCGGTCAGGATGGTCCGCATCGACTGGGCGGTGCGCCCGTCCCTACCGATGACCTTCCCCACGTCGTTCTTCGCCACGCGGAGCTCGATGACGCTGTTGTGCTCTCCGGCCACTTCCGTGACTTGAACTTCGTCCGGCTGGTCGACGAGCTCGACGGCGATGGCGTGAATGAGCTCTTTGAGCGGCATGGACTTCTCCGCCGCGGGGACGGTCACTGCGACTTTTCCGGCGCTGCGGCCTCGCCGAGGGCGGCCGCGGCGATCCGCGACTGGCGCTTGATGAGGCGGTCCACGGTGGCCGACGGGAGGGCGCCCTTCGAACGCCAATAGGTCAGCCGGGCCTGGTCGATGAGGAAATGGTTCGGCTCGCGCGTCGGATCGTAAGAACCGATGTTCTCGAGAAATCGGCCGCCGCGGGGGCTGCGCTGATCGGCGACGATGATGCGATAGAAGGGGCGCTTCTTGGCGCCGGCGCGAGACAAACGGATGTGAACGGCCATCGTGGAAAACCTTTTTTCTTCTGTCCCGGGGGGCCGCAGACCGTACGAGCCTGCCCTCGCCGCGTCAAGTGGCTGGTGGGGTTCGAGAGCTCAACCGTGAATACTCATCACGCGCGTCAGGCGCATGACGAGAAGGGGATGAAACGGCATTCCGTACGCGTGCAGCTTGCCCTGCCCCATGGCACTCACCACCGTACGGAGGGCAAGGACGGCTTCTCGGTCGCCGCGGCGCGGAATGGGAAGTCCGAGGGGAGTCGCCAGAGGGATGTTCGACATCGCCATGATGGCTTCGGAGGGTCCTCGAATGGTCACGTCCGGAATGCCGACGATGCCGTCGTGAATCGTGAGCTTGCCGCCCCGTTCGAACGAAAGCGTCAGCGCGACGTCGACGTCGTCGGCCACGATGGCGACGTTTCCGGCGAGAGCGGCGAAGTCGGCCTTCTTGTGGGGCTTGGCCTCGAGGTTCTGGCGAACCAGGTTCCCGAGCATCGTGGCGAGGCCGTTGTCCTCGGCGTCGGCCGCGAGCGTGACGTCGGGCAGGGGGCTCGTCAAATGCTCAAATCTCGAACTGACCGAACGAGTTGAGATCCTTGAACGCCTCGACGATGCGGGCGGCCATGCCCTTTTCGCCGAGGTGCAGCCAGCCGCGCGGGTCGATGTACTTCTTGTTCGGCTTGTCGGGGCCTTCGGGATTGCCGAGCTGGCCCTGCAGGTACGCGCTCTTCTCGTCCATGAACTTCTTGATCGGGTGGGTGAACGCCCACTGTGGATCCGTGTCGATGTTCATCTTGATGACACCGTACGAAACCGCCTCACGAATCTCTTCGCGCGTGGACCCCGATCCTCCGTGGAAGACGAAGTCGACAGGCTTGGGTCCCGTCTTTCGCTCCTTTTGAATCGCGTCTTGCGAGTTCTTGAGGATCGGGGGACGGAGCTGCACGTTGCCGGGCTTGTAGACGCCGTGGGTATTTCCGAACGACGCGGCCACGGTGAAGGCACCGATCGGCTTCAGCGCGTCGTACGCCGCGAGAACGTCCGCCGGCTGGGTGTAGAGCTTCGAGTTGTCGACGCCCGCGTTGTCGACGCCATCTTCCTCGCCGCCGGTCACGCCGAGCTCCACTTCCAGCGTCATTTTCATCGCGGCCATTCGCTTCAAGATGCGAGCGCTGATCTCCAAGTTCTCGTGGAGCGGCTCTTCGGAGAGGTCGAGCATGTGCGACGAAAAAAGCGGCTCGCCGTGTTTGGCAAAAAAGCGCTCCCCGTGGTCGAGCATTCCTTCGACCCAGGGCAGGAGCTTCTTCGCGGCGTGGTCCGTGTGGAGGACGACGGCGACGCCGTAGGCCTCGGCCAGGTTTCGCACATAGTGCGCGCCGGCGACCGCCCCGACGACGGCGGCTTTCTCGTTCTTGTTGTCCAAGAACTTACCGGCAAAAAAGTGGGCTCCCCCGTTCGAAAACTGAATGATGATAGGGGTTTTCGCTTCTCTCGCCGCCTGCAGGGCGGCCACTGTGGAGTGCGAGCCGATCACGTTGACCGCCGGGAGCGCGCAAGGCACGCTTTTCATGTACCCGAACAGTTCCTGGAGCGCGGAACCCGTGACGATGCCAGGCTTGAGCTTCATTTTTGACATGACGTACGAACCCTTGGCGAAGGACGTTTGATGTGGCTTTTAGCGCAGCCATAGGAGACGCGTCAACGGAGGGAGCGGAGACCGCCGCGAAAGCGACGAGCGGAACTTTACTCTCCGGCGTGACTCGGCGATCATCGATTCGAGTGTGGAGCGGCAGGCGACGCCGCCCATCCAAATGAGCGGACTCACCGGACGAAAGATCCTTCTCGCGGAGGACGACCCCATCCACGCCCGCCTCCTCAAACAGGCGTTTCAAAAGGCGGGCGCCGCGATCGACGTCGTCAATGACGGTGCCACCGCTCGCCAGCACCTCGCCCGCGGCGGCTACGACGCGTTCGTGACGGACTGGATGATGCCCGAGGTCGACGGGATCGAGCTCGCCCGCGAGCTCAAGCGCTCCGGCTCGGCGCCGTACGTGGTGCTCGTCTCCGCCCTGACGATCCCCGACGCGAAGAGCCATGCGC
>JBAULD010000342.1:0-2092 GCA_049578005.1 Polyangiaceae bacterium | reverse complement strand
AGCTTAAGGTGCCGGTCCGGTATATTGGTCTCGGCGAGCGCGCGGAGGACTTGCGTGAGTTCGACGCCGAAGACTTCGTCGAGGCATTGTTCGGAAAAGGTGACGAGGAGGTCGCCGCCGCCTAATCAAGCGACGGGAGACCCAACGACCGACCATATGCAGATCGCGCAATCGAGTGGCATTGGGGGGGACTTATACAAAGCGTCGCGGCTTCCCGATGAAGGTGGCCGGGCCCCAAACGACGTCGAAAGAAGTTCTCGAATCCCGTTGCTTAGCCGAAATTGCGCGTGATATAGTCCGCGCTCACTTTTGCCGTTAGCCTGATTCACCAGCAGTTTTGAAGCTTTAGCCACGACGCGTCGTCAACGCCTCGAAGGATTCGGAAGGGTTAGCGATGAAGCAGGCTCGCAGGTGGCTTCTACTCGCGGCAGCCCTCGTGCTGGTGCCGCAAGCCGCGTACGCGCAAAAGAAGAAGCCCACCAAAGGTGGTGATACTCCCGCAACCGGGAGTACGCCCGTCGACATGGATACCGAACAGCCGGCAAGTCCGAGTCCGGCACCTTCTGGTGAGCCAGCGGCCCCGGAGGCCGCCGGAACGCCGCCGCCGCCGACCAACGGTGGCATGGATATCTGCCAGATCACCCCCGATGCGCCGCAATGCCAGGCTCAAAAGGAGTTCAACCTGGAGGTCGAGGCGAAGAAGGAGATTCGGAGCCGCGAAATCTACGCGGTGCAACAGCAGTACGTCATCAAGGCACAGCGCCTCGAGATCATGCCGTACTTCGCGGTCACGCTGAACGATCAATTCGTCAGCCACGATGCCCCGGGGCTTGCTCTCAATTACTACATCACCCAAGTGCTGGCGGTCGGCGTCAACGGGAACTGGTATGACGGCTTGAACGCCGATCAAGACTTCAACTTCCAGAACCGGCGCGAGGCGCACGTTGCGGTGCCACTCAACAATTACCAAATGAGCGCCGATCTCAACTTTACGTACGTGCCAATGTACGGAAAGTTCGCGGGATTCGGCGATTTCATTTTCCACTACGACGCGTACATTGAAGGCGGCGTCGGGGTGATTCGGACCAAGCCGATCCCCATCATCGATCCGGACAACCGAAGCTTTCCGAATTGGAACACTCTCGTCAATTTCGACGTGGGCATCGGGTTCCGGATCTTCTTCAACCGCTGGCTGGCGGCGATCATCGAAGTGCGCGACCTCATTTATTCCGAGAAGATCGAGGCGTTGAATATTTCACCGACTCAGCCGACCAACCCGGCTACGTGGTACGACAACCAGACGCACCTCACGAACGACGTTCAGTTGCAAGTCGGCCTCTCCTTGTTCTTGCCGACCTCCTTCGAGTATCGGTTGCCCAAGTGAGAACGGAGACGAGGACGACGATGAAGCGGCGTTTCCTCAGAGCCCTTTTGGCAGCAATTGCCGGGGCTGGTCTGCTGACGGTCGCGGGGGCGGCACGTGCGCAGGAGATTCAGCTCACGGGCCCCCTGAAGGGTGCCCCGGCAACTCGCCATTTGCGACTGTATCGCGAGGGGCGTTTCGAGCTCGCACCCGCCGTGTCGTTCACCCTGCTCGACGAGTATCGACGAACGATCCTCGTAGGTGCCCGGCTCGAATACAACATCACCGACTGGCTGGCCGTGGGTGCCTGGGGCGCGTACGGGGCGGTGAGCCTGACGACCGATCTGACCGATCACATCGACAGCCTGCCTGCACCGCGCGACGCGGAAACCGCGAACAACCTCAATCACACGGGCACGAACCCCAACAGCTTCGGCGTTGCTCCGTTCGCGAATCAAACCGCGAAGATTCAGTATGTGTTGGCGCCGCAACTTACGTTCACGCCGTTCCGCGGCAAGCTCGCAATCTTCAATAAGATCTTCGTCGATGCCGACTTCTATGCTGCGGCCGGTGTCGGTTTCGTCGGAATCCAGGAGCGCCAAGATTGCGGCGCGCAGTCCGGTAGCGGAAACGCGAGCCTGCCTTGCTCGGATCCTCGATCATTCACGCTCAATTCGACCGTGAAGGTCGCACCGACGTTTGGTGTCGGCTTCACGTTCTATCCGGGCG
>JBAULD010000341.1:0-2055 GCA_049578005.1 Polyangiaceae bacterium | reverse complement strand
GGGCGACGTGCCGCACGCGAGCATCCTTTATCACGCGAAGCTCTCGTTCTTCTTCGCGGGGATCTCGCGTCGCGTTAGTCATCAGCTAATACGCAACTACGTGGGTGCGGACCGCGACGAGGAGGGCGCACCGTCGCAGGAGTCGACGCGCTTCACGCATCATTATGGGTTCTTCGTCGAGCCGCCGAAGTACGCGCGTAATTCGAAGATGCAAGCCCACTTCGCCGGTTCAATGGAGATCGCGTATGGTTCTTACTTACGCGCCGTCGACTTGGAGGTCGAGCAGTATCGAGAGACGCATGGGGGTGCGGAACCCAAGGGCACCGACAAGAAGCTTATTTATGAGGCGGCGTCGAGCTTTCTCCCGCACCAAGCAGAGACGTCGTTCGTCTGGACGACCAACCCGGCGGCCATCGCGAAGCTTTGCAAGGAGCGCGACAACGACGCGGCCGACTTCGAGATGAGGCGCTTCGCCCGCAAGCTGAAGACGGTGGTGGTCGCGCACGCGCCCAACTTGTTCCCGCAGGCTTGGATGCGCGAGCCGCACAACGACGTGACCGCTCAGTTTCGATGAGGGCGATCGCCATCATCGAGCGGTTGCTTGAGGCAATGCCTCATCGTTGCCGCAATTGCAAGCGGCCGGCGACGAGGTTCGTTGTCCAGTCAAATGACCGGCTTCCGTTCGACCTTACGCTCGTGTGCGATCGGCACGAGTGCTGCCCGGCCAACGTTCAGGCGAAGGACCTTCGCCAGGCGGAGGCGATTCGCTTAGCCGAGCGCTTCCGCGAAAAGGCGAAAGCAGCGCATCAAGAGAAAACTCGAGCATGAGTCACGAGTGGTCGCCGAACTACGCGCCGCACGTCAAGGGTCATTACGAGGACCGGGAGATCGGCCCCGACGGCGAGCCCGAGGAGGCGGAGGTCGGGGCCGAGTGCGGCATCTGCGGGGCGGCATTCAAGCGCAAGTGCAAGTCGGGGCTGATGCGCGAGTGGATATCGCGGTTCGCGATAGCCCACCTGCATCGGGACCCGTTGTCGACACCAAAGAAAGGATTCTGAGAATGGATAAGGGCAAGCAGAAGAAGACGCAGGTGCAGGTCGCGGACGAGGGGCGCGAGAACAAGGTCGAGGCGACGGGTGCGGCGCGCGAGCAAAAGACGGGCAAGGGGCGCTACGACCTTGTGTCGCCGGAGGCCGAGCGGCGCGTGGCGTTGCACTACGAGGCGGGCGCGCTTCGCTACGGCGATCGCAACTGGGAGAAGGGCTTGCCGCTCTCGGGGTTCATCGACTGCGCGAAGCGTCACCTGCAGAAGCACGCGGCGGGCGACCGGACGGAGGACCACCTCGCCGCGGTGCTCTGGAACGTTGGCGCTTACATGCAGACGGAGCGCTGGATCCTGGAGGGCAAGCTCCCAAACGAGCTTTACGATGTGCCCTGGGCTCCGTCGTCGCCCGATGGGGGTGGGGGGCCGCCTTGGCCTGAATGGATCCTGGAACGTTTCTGAGAAAAAAGCACCCCTCTAAAAAAGTAGTTGCCAACCTACGCGATCCGGGGCATAGTTCTTCTCGTCGGGAGCAAACGACTCCCGACGAGGAGGATGAACCTGTGAGCAACAAGCGCTACGAGATGATCGTGACCGTGGGTCTGGGCCTCAACGCGGCGGCGGTCAACCCCTGGAAGGGTGTGGAGGTGACCGAGGGGCGCATGGCCCTGATGACGCTCGGCGGCGAGTTGGACGACCTTGCGGATCGCATCGAGGACAACGCTCGGCGCGTGGCCAAGGTTTTCCTCCGGTACGCCGAGGTGGTCCGCGAGGGGAACGTTGTCGACGTGCCGGCGAGCAGTAATGTGCGCGACATGGAGCGCGACAAGGCCGCGTTCGTCGCAAAGCTTGACGCTTTCAAGGCGTTCTTTGCGATCGTGACGGGTAAGAAGTTTGGCGTCGTAGTCGCCGAGATCAAGGCCGTGATGGACCGGCATCCGGAACTCGCCCACCGAAACAATGGCGACCTCTAAAAAAGTAGTTGCCAACCTACGCGATCCGGGGCATAGTTC
>JBAULD010000340.1:0-3200 GCA_049578005.1 Polyangiaceae bacterium | reverse complement strand
GCCTCTTCGTCTACGGGCCCACGGCGCTGGGACCGGACGGCACCCACGAGTTCGACGTCGAATACTCGCGCTTCGGTTCGGTTACCGGCGACAACGGCTGGTGGACGGTCTTCCCGAACGTGCAGGTTACGCCTCCGCTCCTCGGTCGGTCGCACTATCCGCTTGTTCTCGGGGTCGACCCCACTACCACGTCGCGCTTTGCTTGGGCGGCGACGAACGTGGCCTTCCAGACGATGACCGGATTCCAGCCGGCTGGGTCGAACGCGAGCGCGATCCAGTCATGGACCTATGCGCCCACCGATCCGAGCACGGCCATCAGTCAGTCGCCGATGCCCGTGCACATGAACCTATGGCTCTACCAAGGTAGCCCGCCGACGAACGGCCAGGGAGCCGAAGTCGTCATTCACAACTTCAGCTTCACCGCGAGCGGCACGAGTCCGCCTCCGGTCGCGGCTCCTGCGCTGTCCGGCGACGGCCCCCTTATCTTGGCGCTCTGTTTGATGGCGCTCGGCCTCGTCTGGTCGGCGCGCGCTCTCGCCGAGCGCAGGTCGGGCCTCGGCTCCTCGTGACGGAATGGTGCGCGAAAGCCAGCCCAATCCGGGCTAGTCCCCACCCTGCTTTCGAACGATTACATCGAGAAGGCCGTCGAAGCCGTCCCGAAGAGCCCAGGCCTGTGCACCGGCATCACCGAGAGCGGCCGCGCGCTTTTGTGCGTCGGCGAGGGCTCTCGCGGGCCCCCTGCATGTCCCCGGGAGGCGCCGGGCGAGGTCCGCCGCCGCGCCATCGTAAAGATGATAGCAGGCTCCGGGACTGCCGTGATTGTAGAGGGGAGCGCCAGCCTCGATGGCTTCGCCGAGTGCATGCACAATGAGCCGCTGCGCTTGGGTCGAGCAGCCGTCGAGGATCGAGAGCGGATGACGCGGAACATTGCGATCCGGCTTGTCCGCTCCGGAGTGAAACTGAGCCATGAGCGCCGCAAACTCCGACAAGGAGATTGGCGCCGGCTGCTTCATCATGGGCGTCAGATAACGGATGGGAACTCCGAAGTTGAGGTTTTGCCCTCCCTGGAGAAGGGCCGTGGCGACCCCCACCACCTCGCCGCGTTCGTTGAACAACGGGCCGCCCGAGGACCCTGGTGCGATGGGCGCGGAGACCTGCAACACCTCCAGACCACCGATCTTGCGTCGAGCGCTGACGAGTCCGTTCGACACCGTGTCCTCGAGGCCGAGCGGATTGCCGATTGCAACCACGGGGTCGCCCGGCCGCATCGCGTCGCTGTCGCCCATCGCAAGCGTCGGCAAACCGCGCGCTTCGACCCGAACGAGCGCGAGATCGTAGTCGGGACTGGCCGCCAAGATCTCGACGACGTCGAGGACACGCTGGTCCCGGAGCGTCACCCTGACGCGAGCGCCACCAACCAGAACGTGCAAGTTCGTGGCGATCCAGCCGTCCGACCGGACGACGAAGCCCGTCCCGAGCGACTGGGCCGTGCGGATGGTCACGATGGCGGGAGTCGCGGATGCAGCGATATCGGCGACCGTCAGCGCGCGATGAGCGGCGACCGGACGGGGCGCGACTGCCGCGGGGGCCGCCGACTTCGCCGAGCCGCCGCAGGCGACGAGCAAGAGAGCTACTGGGAGATCGCGCGGCGCCAACATGCTGGTGCCAGTGTGACAGCGAAGGACGCGCTTGGCGACCGCGGTCGCGGCGCCGAGTGCGCCCGGGCTCTCACTGAATCGCGACGGCGTGGACTTCAGGCGGCAATGGCTCGCCATCGGAGGTGACGCAAATGGCTCCCGCATTGCCGCGGGCAAAGGCGACGCACTCCGCGGACGAACGAAGGACAGCCGGGCGCCGAAGCTCACCCTTGAAGACCGCCTCTTGAATTCGGGAAAGGAGCTCTCGGGCCGAGAGGTCGAGCAGCGATGCCAAGTACTGGGTATCCGGGGCGTCGCCAGGGATGATCCCCAACTGGACGACGGCGCCGTTGGGCCACTGCTTGAGCCCACCTGTGACCGCGCGCTTCAGCTGGGAGCGCGTGAGGGAGGACTGGGCGTTGTCGCGGTTGAGAACGACGACGAAGCCTCCGGCGCCGGCGCGAGCCGCCACGCTGTTCACCAGAGCGAGAAGAGCCCCGAAGAGGAGCAGACGCGTTTTCATCAAAATCCGAACGCGGCCTTGGCGGTCGCGATCTCCTGGTTTTGAGAGTCCCGCGAAATTCGTTCGACCTCCAGCTTGATCGCAAGCTGGGCCACGGGCAGCCACTTCACTCCGACACGAACGTCGAAGAAATCTCGGATTCCGTAGTAGATTGACGGAAATCCGGTCAGCAAGCTCTGGGCATCGCCCGCCCCGTACTGGTAGATGATGTCCCCCCCCGCCGGAAATCGCATGTACTCGGGCCGCAGGTACGGCGTGAACGCTCCGATGGTGTAGCCCAGCTCCGCGAAGCCTCCGTAGATGCTCGTCGAGCTGAGGCCATCGGGGTTGTGACGTAACGCGAAGCCCTCGACATCGATGAGGAAGTGATGCTCCGTGTAGACGGCGTGGGCCCCCGCGACAAGCTCCTCGGTCTGCGGTCGCATCGGCACCGCCGCCTGGCCACCCGTCACCCCTTGACCCGCGAGAGACGGGATGACGCCGCGCATCGCGTTGACGCCGAGGATCAACCCGTCAATCGGCATCCATCGCAAGCGAACGTTGAAGGTCTTCGGGGTGACCTCGGCGTATTCCATCGCGACCCCCGTGACGTCGGCCGGGCGTCCGTTGCCGATTTCGGCGTCGTACCGAAGCGACCCCCCTGACCCGAAGTCGAATGTTCCGTCTATCCCCAGACCGACGTTGTGAGAGAGAATGATTCCGGAGGAGTCTTCGAAGTTGACGCTATATGGGCGACTCGTCGTGAGCTCGAAGATGTTTCCGTGGTGATACGAATCGTTGTAATAGCCCCAGGCCATGTGGGAGCGACCCGCCGTGACTCGAAGCCAGTTTGCAAAGAGATAATTTATTTGGAGGCGCTCGATGTCCGTCGTGAAATTGTTCGGGTTTGCCTCGAACATGACCTCGGTCAGAAAGCTCAGGCTGCCCACGTCCGCGGAACCGAAGATGTCGAGACGGGGCGCAAAGAACGAGAAGCCGACTCCCGGTGCGTAGACGTTCGCGTTCGAAGTTGCCGTGGGCCACGATTGGTCGGCGTTGTT
>JBAULD010000339.1:0-4915 GCA_049578005.1 Polyangiaceae bacterium | reverse complement strand
GAACTTCACTTGAGAGCAGGCGGCGCCGCGGAGAGCGGCACTACCCCCGGCCCCGCTTCGCAGACTCCGGCGAAGGGGATGCCCGGCCTCATCGATCGACGGCGGCGCGCCCCGGGCAACGCCGTCTTTCTTCGTGACCAGGGCTGGATCCGTGACGACTCCGACGAAGTATGGGGAGACGTGACGGGGGCGGCCGAGGACAAGATGTTTCTCTCGGATTTCGACGAGATCTACCTGCACGTCTCCGCGGGACACGACGTTCACCTCGGCCAGGAGCTGACCATCTTTCGCCCCGTTCACCCGTCGGCCGCAGGGACCATCGTCCAGATCGAGGGCACGGCGCGCGTCGACCAGTGGAACTCGCGCGACCGCGTGGCCCGCGCGCAGGTCATCGAATCGCTGAACGTCGTCGAGCGCGGCGCGAAGGTCGGGCCGCTCGCGCGCCGCTTCGAAATCGTGCCTCCGCTGCGCAACGAGGGCGAAGTACAGGCGCACGTCCTGGCGAGCGTGCACCCGAACGAGTTTTACGGGCAAAACCAAGTTTTGTTCATCGACAAAGGCGAGTCGTCGGGGCTCAAGCCGGGCAATCGATTGTTCATCGTGCGCCGCGGCGACCCGTGGCGTCGCAGCCTCGTGGAAGCGAGCGCGGGCGATCGGGTGTCGGCGGACGACGAGAAGCCCATGCCCGACATGGAGAGAACCCCGGGTTCCGCGCACGACGATCGCACGTACCCCGACGAAGTCGTCGCGGAGCTACGGGTCGTTGCCACCAAAAAGGAAAGCGCGACGTGCGTCGTGACGCAGTCGACGGTGGAGATCGAGCGCAACGACTTGGCCGTGGCCCGCAAGGGGTACTGACGCGAGACGGGGATAGGCAGCCTTGGCCCTTGTGCTGCGCTCCTTCGTTTCTATCGTCGCGGTGGCCGGGTCGCTCGTCGCCTTGGGGGGCGAGCGCAGCGCGCAGCCCGTCGAAGATACCGACGACGAAGCGACCGAACTCGCCGAAGCCGACGCAGGAAAGCGACCCCCCCGGCAGAGTGGCTGCCCGAACGGCATGGCCCGCGTGCGCGACTTCTGCGTCGACCGCTTCGAGGCCCCCAACCGCAAGGGCGAAGAGCCGCTCGTCATGCAGTCCGCCGTGGATGCCGACGCGTGGTGCGCCGCTCGGCGCAAGCGACTGTGCACCGAGGACGAGTGGATCGACGCGTGCGAGGGCGAGGCGCAGCGGGCCTATCCGTACGGCGATACCCACGTCGACGGCCGCTGCAACGACGACCAAGTGTGGCGCAAAGTCGACGAAGCGAAGCTCGCGAAGTGGCCCGCCCCAGAGGCGAAAGCGCACGTGAAGGAGCTCTATCAGGCGCTTCCCAGCGGGACCAAGCCGCACTGCGAGACGCCGGGGGGCGTGTACGACCTCACAGGAAACGTCGAGGAGTGGGTCGTGCGGACGCGCGAGCACGCCAACTCCTGGCCGTACGTGCTGATCGGTTGCTACTGGGCGGGTTGCTACGGAGGCCACAAGCCCACGTGCCGCTCGACGAACAACGCCCACGGGCCCGAGTTTCGGTTTTACGAGACGGGGTTCCGGTGCTGCCGAGACGCGGAGGCGTCGAAGTAGCTCGTCCGGAGGCCGAGTCGAGGCGAGCGGCTCGACCGAGAAAAAGCGCGAAGGACACGGCAGAAGGCGACGGGGTGGGCAGAGTTTGACGAAGGCGTGTCGGAAGAAGCTTGTAGACGCTCGTCGCATCGGCTATCGACCGTTCCGCGCGGTGGAGCAGCCTGGTAGCTCGTCGGGCTCATAACCCGAAGGTCGAAGGTTCAAATCCTTCCCGCGCAACTCAGTGATGCCGCGGGGTTAGGGTCGAAAGCCCACCCCGCGTTTTTCGTTTTGGGGCCAGTTTGGGGCCACGCGACCTCCGACCAAGACGCGATCCCGCAGCGGATCGCGCGGGTGCTGCAGGAGACGGTCGACCTTGCTCGGAGCAAGGAACACCGTCGTGGCCAAGCCCACCAAGCATGCCGGGAAATGGCGCATCCGCTGGCTCGACGAGCACGGCAAGGGGCAGAGCGCCGTCTTCGACGACTACAAGCGCGCCCAGACGGAGACGGCCATGCAACCACGTGACGTTGCTCGCGACCATGCTCCGCTGGCGACGACCTTCAAGGTGCCCTGGGTCATCGGCGGCACGTCCTCGACCGGCTGCTTCCCTGCTGCGCAGCTGCGACACGGGGCCACCATGGCCGGCCCCCTCGCGCGTCGCCCGGAGAAGGGCAGCAAGGCCGCCTCGATCGCGAATCGTCGTGTCTCGCCCGTCACACGTTGTGGGCGCGAAAGTTTCCCGACCCGTGAGCGTATCAAGGAATAGCCGTCTAAGACGCACGCCCCATTACCAGGTCACCGCCATGCATGAATCTCAAACGAGCGGAGGCAGCCGCATCCTTCGCCGACCGCACAGACCGATCCGCATCGGGGGAGCGGTCGTAGTGTGTGCGCTGTTGGGATTCGGCTGCGCCTCGAGCAACAACGGCTCGGGGTCGTCGAGCGGTTCGACCGGGAGTGGATCAGGCAATATTAGCGGGTCCACGGGACCCGGGTCGAGCTCCGGCGCACTCAGCGACGCCACATCCGGCTCCTCCAGCGGGTCAGGCGGTGCCGGCTCGGGAGCGACCAGCGGGTCTTCGGGCAGTTCCGGTTCGCACAGCAACTCCAGTAGCGCCAGCTCCGGAGCCGCTGGTGGGTCGTCCGGCGCCGGCTCAGGAGTCTCTTCAGGCGTAGCCAGCGGCTCGTCCGGCGCCAGCTCTGGGTCTTTCTCTGGGTGGACCAGCGGCTCCAGCGGTACCAGTTCCGGTGTTTCGGGCTCCAGCGGTACCAGCTCCGCGAGTAGCGGGAGTTCAGCGACGAGTGACGGAGGAATGAGCGGCCCCGACCGCGGTTCGAGCGACTACCCCTATTGCAACTATGGCAACGTGCCGAGCGGAACACCGCCAGTGGCGTGGGACGACAATCCGGCGCTCACGCCACTAGGGGTCAATCCCTATGGAACGCCGACCACGACGATCCCTGGCGGCTATATCCTGATTAGCGAAGGCCCGGAGGGCACCGCGCAGGTGCCGGCAACTACTCAATCGTCAATTCTAACCCGCATCAGCAACGACCTGAAGCTCGAGACGGAGTATTCGTACATTCACATGCCGCATTGGTCGACGGGAGGGACCGGGTCTCACTACATCGACTACCTCCTCGTCGACACTGGATTGCCCCGAGACCCCAACTCGGGAGGCGATTCGAGCTGGGAAGGGTCATACCCAGACGTGGAGACAACCTCCGTCGCCATGACCGACCCGTCGCAGCGGTACGACCTTACCCATGAGTTCAATCACGTGCTCCAGAATTCCTACGGCACGATACTAGGGACCAATGTCGCGTGGATTCAAGAGTCCTACAACGACTACCTCATCTTGCTGACCGCCGAATACGCCAATGGAGCCACGCCTGGTCAATCGGCTCAGTTCACCCTGCCGAGCAATGTCGGATACCTGGACGTTCTGGTATACGAGCAGCCCTTTGTCTCCATCGAGAGCTGTGGGATCGACGGGAGCGATACGACCATCAACGGTCCCGAAAACTATCTGACGGATACGACCGGATACCGTTATAACGATCTATTTCCACTCTTCGTCGCGCAGCGCGTCGGGCCGCACTTCTTCGCGGCCGTATGGGAGCAGGCCAAGACCACGGAGCAAGTGCTTCAGACCATGACACGTCTTCTCGATACGACGCGGGTGCAGTGCATGGTCGGTGAGTATGCCGCACGTCTCGCCCTCGGCGACTTCAACGAACTGTCCGACAGCATCCAGACCATCGCGAGCGCCGCAACGGCTCCCGGGATGTACGCGGTAACCAGTAACCAGAACGGATGGCTGGTGCCGAGCGAAGCGGCGACGCTCCCTCGCTACACCGGACGAAACAACATTCCCGTTGCGGTCAGCTCGGGAGCGACGCAAGTGAGCGTCGACTTCTCGCCCAACGCCTTGGGAAGCAATGGAACACCGGCGGCGATGCAAGCGCAGATCACGTACCGGGCCACCGACGGGACCGCCGTATTCAGCCCACCGGTCACTACCGGGTCCACGTCGGTTACGCTGACGAAAGCTCCGAAGAACGGCGTCGTCGTCGTGGTCATCACGAACATCACGATGAGCGGCTACACGAATGCCCAGTCATACGGATGGGATCCGAACGAGACGTTCGGATACAAGATCCAGGTCACGGGCGGGACTGCCGCGCCTACGAACAAGTCCTATTTCTGAGTCGAGGCCGGCCCCCCCGTTGCCCGCCGGACACCCAAGGAGTTCTCCCGTGGGACCATCATTCGAGATTCGTGTCAATTGTCTACGTGGGCTCTCCTGGCTGGGCGTATTCGGACTCCTCACGCTATCGTCGAACGCGGCCGCCTATACGCTGTCGAACAGCGTGTTCGATGTGCAAACGGGAACGAATGGCGAAATCTCCTCGCTCCAGCTGACAGGCGACGCGTTCACGACGGACTACGTCCTCAACGCCACCAACGCGCCGGGGCAGAATACGTCGGATCACGAGTGGGTCGGAGAGCTGATGTTCACCTATCGCGTTGGCGCGGGAGCGTGGACGACCGCGCTCACCAACCACTCGTCGGACGTGCGTTCGATGCAGCAGAGTGGAGATACGGTCACGGTCTCCTATCAAGACTCCGGCAACGTCGAGGGCGTCCGCAACTTCAATCTGGTCGAGACCTACTCGCTCGTCGACGACTACCTGTACTGGCAAATAGAGCTCACGAATACGAGCAGCCAGAGCATCGAGTTCGGAGACATCGGTCTGCCGCTCCCCTTCAACGAGTACTTCAATGGCGGCGACGTCATCTACGAGCAGCGC
>JBAULD010000338.1:0-1954 GCA_049578005.1 Polyangiaceae bacterium | reverse complement strand
TACTGGCACCTCGTCGACCTCGTGTGGATTTACCTCTTCCCGCTTCTTTACCTCGTAGGAAAGCCGGAGTGACCATGGCCACCGAGCACGCCCACGCGGCCCCCCAAGACGACGGCGACGTCCACGTCCATATTGCGAGCACCCAGTTTTATTGGGGGATATTTGCGGCGCTCATCGTCCTCACGCTGCTGACCGTTCGCGTCTCTTATTACGATTTCGGGTCGGCCAACATCATCATCGCGCTCGTGGTGGCTACGATGAAGGCTTCGCTCGTCTCGGCGTTCTTCATGCACCTCCGGCACGACAAGCTCTTCAACACGCTCGCATTCCTTTCGGCCTTCCTCTTTCTAGCCATCTTCATTTTGCTCACCTACGACGACTTGGGCGTCCGGGGGCGGAGGTCGCCGAGCTACATCACGACGGTCGACCCCCGAACCGGGGAACCGGCGCCAGGCGGAGAGCCGGCGACGTCGGCCACCGCGGACGATGTTCCCGGCGACGCACCGAAGGAAGGTCGCGGAGGCGCGGAGAAGAAGTAGCCCGAGCTTGCACGATCCAAAGCCGGCAGCCTTCGGGAGCGCGACGTGGGTCGTGCTCGCTCTCGCCCTCGCGCTATCGGCCGCCGGATGCAAGCGTCGGCACGTCCGCGTCGAGGTCTCCCCGGAGCTTGGTTATCCCGCGTGCGGGGGGGACGTTGACGCCGGCATCGCCGTCGTCGCCAGGGGTCACCTTCGCGCGGGACCTCTCTCGCAAGAGAAGAATGTCGTCGAGACCTTCGAGCTAGAGCGGACACGTTGCGGGTATCTCCTGCGCTCGCGCCAGGAATGGCCGTTGGCGATATCCGACGTGGAGGTGTTCTACGATGCTGGTCTAACGCCGCTATGGGCGTGGAAGCGAATGACCATCGCGGGATCGCGTCGCGACGACGGCAACGCAGACATCCGGCGCTACGAGCTACGAACCGGCGACGTGTTCATCAAGAGGCGCGATGCGCAGGGGGAGGTGACCCGAGAGAAGCTGCTGCCGGGCGGGCGAATTGTCGCCCCGGAGGGGGCGCGGGTGGGGGCGGTCGTGGGCCCCGGGCGCGGCCTCATCACGGCTTGGCTCAAGCGAGCCAAGTTGCCCGTCGGCGGGAAGGTGCGCGAGCTCGTGCTCGATTTCCGGGAGATGGTCGAAGTGCTCGAGATCGCCGCGCTCGAGCGCAATCCGGATCAGTTCGAACCCTCCTTGGGCGGAACGGTCCGGGTCTATACCTTTTTCGGAAGGGAGACGGTGTTTGCCGATCAGAACGACGTCGTCATCGGGGACCTCGCGGGCATGCGCCCGAGCGATTCGCTTTCCACCCCGGCGCCGGAGCCGCTACCGATGTACGGGGAGCCCGATCCTCGGAATACTCCGTGATCGTGCCGGACGCTGCGCATGGGCCGAGATCGACGTGCTCGAGTAACGTTGGGCGAGGACGGCGATGCGTGAGTTCCAATTCGACGGTCTCGTAGGACCGACGCACAACTACGGCGGTCTCAGTCCCGGCAACGTCGCGAGCACCGCGCACGGCGGCCAAGCGTCCAATCCGCGCGCGGCGGCTCTGGAGGGGCTGACGAAGATGCGCTTCGTGCGCGACCTCGGCGTCCCGCAGGGCGTCTTGCCGCCGCACGACCGACCCAGCCTAGCCAGTTTGCGCCGAATCGGTTTTCACGGGAGCGACGAGGAAGTCATCGCTGCCGCCGGGGCAGGGGACGGGTTCTACCTACGGATTTGCTCGAGCGCGTCCGCGATGTGGGTGGCAAACGCGGCCACAGTCACGCCTTCGAGCGACACCGCAGACGGCCGTGTTCACTTCGTGGTCGCCAACCTCCAGCAGATGTTTCACCGCTGCATCGAACCGCCGACGACCACCCGCGTCCTTCGGGCGATCTTCGCCGCGCCGTCGCACTTCGTCGTGCACGAACCGCTC
>JBAULD010000337.1:0-1780 GCA_049578005.1 Polyangiaceae bacterium | reverse complement strand
AGCTGTCGTTCCCACCGTGCCGGGTCCACGCGGCGCATCGCCCCGAAATCTGACTGACTCATTGTGGACAGTATTGACCGCGTGGCCGGGACCTGTCAAGGTTCGGGTTGAGGTGACCAATGCCCCTGGTCGAGATTCGATGATGCAGCCCCGCCCCTATCAATACCGAGGCCTCGCGTCCGTTCGCGAGCAGTTCCGTGCGGGCAAAAAGGCCGTTCTTCTCGTCGCCCCAACCGGCAGCGGCAAAACGGCGATGGGCGTGATGATGGCGCTGGGGCACGTTCAGCGCGGCGGGCGGGTCATATGGCTCGCTCACCGCGCGGAGCTGCGCAAACAGGCCCGTCTCACTCTAATGGCCGCCGGGCTCGAGCTCGGTGCCGGCCTCAACGCGTCCGCGCCCGTTCAGGTTTGCAGCATTCAAGCCCTCACCGCGCGCCGTACCGCACCCGACGGGACGCTCGTGATCGCGGACGAAGCGCATCACATGGCAGAGGGCAACGGCTGGACCGATCTGATCCGCGGATACCTCGCAGCCGGATCGCGGATCGTTGGCCTCACCGCGACGCCCTCGAGAGCGGACGGGCAGGCGCTTCACGGATTCGATGCGCTCGTCGTCGCCGCGCAGATCCGGGAGCTGACCGCGCTCGGTCATCTCGTGCCGCTCCGCCTCAAGCGCGCCGATCACGCGCTCGGCAAGGACAAGATCGCACAGAGCCCCGTCGACGCGTATCTCGAGTTCGCGCCCGGTCGTCACGCGGTCGTGTTCGCCCCGCACGTCAAGGCCGCCGAGGACTATGCGGCCGGATTCCGTGCGGCCGGGATCGCGTGCGAGGTAGTCACGGGAAAAACGCCCGCGGCGACTCGGGAACGTTGGCTCGATCTCTTCGCGTCCGGTGCGCTGCCAGTCCTGATCAACGTCGCCGTCTTGACCGAGGGATGGGACGCAACGATCTGCGATTGCGTGATCCTCGGTCGCGGATGCGGATCGCCGGGCCTACTCGTGCAGATGGTCGGTCGGGGACTGCGTGCGCATCCGGGCAAGCGCGATTGCCTCTTGATCGATCTGCGCGGAGTGACGTGGATCCACGGTCGGCCCGATGCCGATGCCGAATACTCGCTCGACGGGCAGGGGATCGTGCTCAAGGGCGCGGTCGTGGGCGAGCGCATGTGCAAAGTGTGCGGGCTGCCGCTCGGGCTCGCGGTCGTGTGCCCGGAATGCGGCAAGACTACGGAACTGGTCACGCCCGAGAGCGTCGGATCGAAACTGGTCGACTGGGACGAAGTTGCGCACCAGGCCGCCAAGGAACAGATGAAGCCGAATCGGGCTGTCTTGAGTCTTGCGGGAATGATCGCGAAGTACGGACTTCAGAAGGGATCGCTCATGTTCGCGCACATATTCAAGCGTCATCCGGACGGGGCGACCGTTTCGGCGGCCATTGCGTTCAATCGGGCTAAGGCTAGCGCGGAGCACGCGTTTGGGGGCGGGGAGTGAGAGCGTTGTCCTCTGAGGAGGTGGCCCTACTACTGGATTCCCGGTCTTGCGCGACGTGCACCGAGCCGGAAGATGAGGTGAGCGCTCGACTGGAAAGGCGCGGACTTCTGACCGGGTGCTCGTGCGACGATCCGGAATTTACACACATCGTCATCACGCCGCTTGGTCGGATCGCGCTCGAGTGCGCTCGCGTGATTGCGTTTGCCACATGATCTCCCGCCCCCTAATCGACCACACGACCGGCGAATGGTACCAGCGCATTCGATGCGTACCGTGCGGCCTGGTGAT
>JBAULD010000336.1:0-1869 GCA_049578005.1 Polyangiaceae bacterium | reverse complement strand
CCGTGAAGGTGCCCGAATGAGAATCCGCAACCCATACCTGACCGCGATCATGGCCCTCGCCGGGTGCCATTGCACGACGCCTCCGCCGGCTCCGGTCGCGCCCACGTATGTGCCCGACGCCAGCTACCAGGTAGGCGACGGCGCGAGCGAGTCGGACTGCGCGCGGGCGTGCGACCACCTAACGGCCGTTTGCGGACCGCAAGGCGCGGCTTGCGCCATCGTCTACACGCTCATTGAGCTACGCCAGGAGGTCCGGCTTCCGGACGGCGGCGCTCTCACATGCAAGGACGTTCTCGCGGCGCCGGACAAGTCCTCGATCGAGGCGCTACATATCGGGTGCCCGTGACACCCAAGACCGCCGACCGCATCTACGACGTGGCGCTGGCCGCGTTGCAGTTCGTGCTCGCCATGGCGTGCCTCACGTGCTTGGCCAAGTGCCTCGTGGGGTGCGAGTAATCAACCCCGCCCTAAAGGGCGGGGCTTTGGACCTGGCATAGCTGAGGACTCGACAGAACATGCTCGATACCCAACCTGACAGCCGATCCGATAGGCGCGATTACTTGCGCCCTGGATGCGATGTTGCGAGCGCCGACGTGATCGGCGTTGGACGCAAAGCCGCATCCGGTGCAGGCGAACTCCGCTTGCGAGCGGCGGTTTGCCTTGTCGATGTTGCCGCACTCGGGACACGTTCGACTCGTATTGCGCGGGTCCACGGCGACAAAAGAGACACCCGCAAGGGCGGCCTTATAGCTGAGGAACGCGCGCAACTGGAAGAACGACCACGAATGCAGCGTCGAGCGCCGGGCCCTGCGAACCGTTACCCGGTCGCGAATGCCGTGGAGGTCTTCCACGGCAATGCCACGCCCGGTGTCTTTAGCCTTGCGCACGATCGACTTGCTGATGACGTGATTGGTGTGGGCGTGGAAGCCCCGCTCCCTCCTTCGGAGTTTTCGGAGATGACGTTTGGCGCTCTTGGTGCCAGCGGACTGGAGCCCAGCGCGCAGCTTTGCGATGCGGCTGCGGACGGCGAGCGTTTTCTCGCCCGAATGAGCCTCTCCGTCCGAGTCGACGGCGAGGTTGCGGATACCGAGGTCGACCCCGAGCCAGCCTTCCGGATCGATGGGCGACCCGTCCGGGACGTCGACGGTCACGAAGAGAAAGAGTTTGCCCTTGCGGTAGACGAGGTCGGCCTGTCCGCGGGCTCCGTCGAGTCGGGCGCGATGGTAGTCGCCGATCGCGCATGGCACGACGATGCGACCGTCGAGCGCGAGCAGGCTCACGCGGTCCAGGCCGTTCTTGAACGTGTAAAGCCGCTGGTCGTAGGCGATGGCGCCATGCGGCCTGAAGATGCAGCGCTTGCTCTTGTCGCGGCGGTAGACCTCGCAGACCTTCGAGATGGCGCGTACCGCGTGCTGGGCAGAGAGGCCGAAGCGGTCGCGCAACTCACGGTAATGGGCGCGCTGAAGGCCGATCTTGTCGGCGCTCCTCACCTCGAAAGCCCTCTCGGCGAGCCACGAGCAAGCCTCGTTCACGCGCCGCATGGTGGCGAGCAAACGCTCTCGCTCCTCGGGCGAGACGAGCAACTTCACGGTGGCGACGAGCTTCAAGGCCATAGGTGTAGCACGTCTAAGACAACCTACCAGGGAGCGGTGCTTCCTCCTCGGCCTGAAGGCCGAGGCTTCCGCGCCGGAGAACGGTGAAGCAGATAGCCGCCTTCCTCCTCGTGCTCCTCGGAATCGCGCTCACGCTCATCGCGTTGGCATTCTTCGTGGCGATATACGGCTGCGCTCCGCTCAAGGTCGGGCCGTTCCCGCAAGCTCGCCACATCCCGTGCAGCCACGAGGCCGGGTGCCCGCAAGGGTACAGGTG
>JBAULD010000335.1:0-1601 GCA_049578005.1 Polyangiaceae bacterium | reverse complement strand
CGCACGAAGAGCTCTCCCTGGCGATCGGGTTGGTTCGGGTGAAAGTGCCCAAATTGCCCAGCGGGCATTTCTTTTCCATCCGGACCCCCGACGCCGTCGTTTCGGTCCATGGCACGGCGTTCTCGGTCGAGGTCACCGGAACGGACTCAGGTCGAGTTCGGACGAAGGTTGTCGTGACAGACGGAAGAGTGTCCGTTCAAAGTGCGGAGCGAAGCATTCTTCTCGGCCCCGGAACCGAATGGATCTCCGGCGGAGAGGCGAGCGCGGCGAATCCTCCTAACGAATCGGCCACCACACAAACCATAGGGGCCCAGAAACGCGAAACGGGTCAGTCTTCGGCGCCGGGCGTGGCGAAGCGGAGCGAGCGGCGTGACGAAGGTTCCGTAGCGGACGACCACGCGTCGGCGAATCAGCCCTCGGTGAACTCTGTTGAATTGGCAGCGGAGAATCGTCTCTTTGCTGAAGCGATGCGAATTCAGGAAAAGGGCGATCTCCTGGCGACCGTTCGGCGGCTGGACGACTTTGTCCGGCGCTACCCAGCGTCTCCTCTTGCCGAGGACGCCTACGTGGAGAGGTTTCGCACCCTGGCGAAGATGGGCGAGGGCGAATCTGCTGCGCGGGCGGCTCGTAGCTACCTTGCGCGCTACGTCGACGGGTTTGCACGTGAGGAAGCTTCGAGCATTCTGCTTGCGGCAACGCGTGACCGATGACCACGAGTCTAACGCGAGACCCGGTGGCGCGTCACGAGCTGTCGGCGTGGAATCTTCCCGCCTTGTTCCTCTGCGTTTGCATGGCCGCCTGCGGGTCTCCCGCTTCACGCGGGCTGGCACAAACGCAGCGGCCCCAGCTCACCAGACTCGATCTACTCGCAGGCCAGCCCGGAGGACGCGGCTGGGTCGATGGCGCGCTCGTGGACGCTCACTTTCAGGAGCCCTGGCAGGTCATAGGTGACGGCGCGAACACCCTATATGTGGCGGACGCCAACATCATTCGCGCGATCGATTGCGTGGCCGGCACCGTGACAACCCTTGCGGGATCCTACGGGCACGTGGGAGCTAGCGACGGCACTGGGGCAGGCGCAACGTTCAGCCTTCCCAGCGGCCTCGCGTTCGCCGGAGGTATTCTCTATATGAGCGATACCGAAAACTCCACGGTCCGCCAGATCGACGTCACAACGGGTGTGGTTACCACGCTGGCTGGCACTGCCGGGCAACGAGGGAGCGCGGATGGGCCGGCGGCTGGGGCCCTCTTCGGCGAGCCCGAGGGCATCGCGCTAGACTCGACCGGCGTCCTCTATATCGCCGACACGGACAATAACCTCATTCGCGCACTCGACCTCAACGGAGGGACGGTTTCGACCGTGGCGGGCAACCCCAACCAGTCCGGTTTCACTGATGGCATCGGCGCCGCGGCGACCTTCAACAAACCAAAGGATCTCAAGATGGACGGGGAAGGCAACCTCTATGTTGCCGACGCCTTCAATACGGCGGTCCGAAAGGTCGTACCGAGCACTGGGCTCGTCTCGACCTTAGCAATCTTCGAGTCCGTGCCCCAAGGCATTGCGGTCGACGGCAGCGACTTGCTCGTGTCCCTTCAAGGCG
>JBAULD010000334.1:0-7015 GCA_049578005.1 Polyangiaceae bacterium | reverse complement strand
GCCCATTTCGGAGGCCCCTGACATCGACGCCTCCGCTCTGAAGGCTGCCTCGCACAAGTCGAGTTTCGTCGACGTATTCGCGAGCGCATTCGTCGGCGACGGCTTGCGTTTCAACAATCCGTACCGCCTCGCTACCGTCCTTGGACATACGGCCGAGTCCCTCTCGCGTACCGCGCCGTATACGGACGTCGGCGCCGCGATTGCCTTCGGCGATCCGACCCGGACGGCAAATGGAATTTCCCTCCGGGTCTCGGTGGCCCTCGAGGGTGTATCCCAGTCGGTGCTGACGCCGTCCTATATCGTGCTGCGTCGGTTCAGCGACTGCGCCGCTTACGCGCGAGCCGGAGCGGCTATCGTACTCTCCCCCGACACGACGTGGGGGTTCGAGGTGGCGGCGGGCGGCATCTGGTTCGCGAGGGCCGGGATAGGAGTGGTCGCGGAAGTGGTGGGCGACTTGTTTTACGGTGCCGCGACGCGCGAGGCGAGCCAGCCGACCTATCCGGTATTGAGCGGGCAGGGAGGTCTCTGGCTCTCGTGGGAAGCGCTCCCGTGAGCGTCCGACGGCGTGAGCTGCTGGTGGCCGGAACGCTTGCACTCGTCTTTGGCGCGGGGCCGACCGTGGGGGACGTAGGCTCGTGCGCGCAGTCCGTCACGAATCTCGACGAGCGGAGCTTTGCCGCGGCGCGCAAGAACGTCGATTGCCAGCGCTGCACCCAATGTGGGCTCAGCGACCAAACGTGCGAGAACGCCTGCGACAAGAACGTGCCGAGCGACGTGGCGTGGCCCGACACGTGTCACCCGCTCCAGCACGACGGAGAAGTGTGCATCCGCGCGCTTCAAGCCGCGAGCTGTGGCAGCTACGCGGGCTACGTGGACGACCTCGCGCCGACGCTGCCCACCGAGTGCGATTTCTGTCATGTCATCCCGGACGGCGGGATCGTGAGCGGCGATCCATGACCCAAGGAAAGGCAATCGCCCTCGCCCTTGCGTGCCTCGCGGGCTCGGCGTGCGCGGTCCCGACACAGATGCTGGCCGCTTCGGCCGACCTCGCGGACTACCGCGCCTTTCGTGCGGCCGTGCACGAGGGGACCCGTCTGGCGCGTGCGCAAGAATATCTCGAACGTCATCCGAACGGCAGGTGGGCGGGCGAAGTGCGAAGCACGTTTCAAGTCGAGGAGCCCGCATGGTTCGAGGGAGCGAAGGGATCGCACACGCGAGCGCGCGACTACGTCGTCGACCTTCCGAGAGGACCGCACGCCCTGGCCGCCCGCGCGCTCTTGGGGCTTTACTACGAGCCAGAGGTGGACCTCGACATGCTCGAGCTGATGGCCGAGGCCCGGCGCAGCGCCGCGTATTTGGAGCTGCAGTCGGAGCGTCGCAAGCGGGTTAGCGAGCTGATACTCGAGGAGCTTGCGGCGCTGCTCGATCCTGCGGCGGCAGGCGCCAAGCTCGACGCACTACCCGACGCGCTCGCGACGGTTTTGCGCGGAAGCCACCCTTGTACGTGGGGCAAATGCGCGCCGACTGGACTCCGCGAAGACGAGATTTACTTTGGCTTGCCGACGCCGACGGAGGTCGAAGCACGCGTGGCCAAAGTGCGTTTGAAGCTCGTGCTCGACCGCGGGCGCGCCGTCGGGGGCCGGATCGAAGGTGAGGATCTGTTCGTCTGCTGGGCGGAGGCGAACCAGATCCGCGTGCTCGACGCCTCGGCCGCGTCCGATCGAACCGCCGCAGCAGGCGACGTCGCCGACGTACTTTCGGGTGCCCTCGAGGCACGGCTTCCCGCGGCGCGGTGTGCCGTCAAACGGCAAGCGGGAGAGGTCGTCGCGCGAGCGTGCGACGGCTGGCACGTGTCCGTCCGAATGGGAGCTCGACCAGGGGACAAGGACGTTATCTCGGTGGACAGTGCGCGTCTGACCGGAATGCGATAAACGTCCTCTATCGGTCTTCATGATCCCGTACATCCACGTCCCCGATGCGCATATCGGGCCGCTTCCGCTGCATCCGTTCGGAATTCTCGTCGCCACCGGCGTGCTCGTGGGGAGCTCGGTGGCGACGCGGCGGGCTCGGACGCTTGGTTACCACCTCGAGAAGCTGAACTCCTTCGTGACCTGGATGCTCGTGTCGGGGTTCGTGCTGTCGCACGTCCTCGACCAGCTTTTTTACCATTGGCAGGACGTTCTCAAGCGGCCGTGGTCGCTCGCGATGCCGTGGGAGGGTCTCAGCTCGTTCGGCGGGTTCGTCGGGGCAGTCGTGGGCATCGTCCTCTGGAAGTACTTCACGATTGAGGGCAGCCGTCTTCGCTTGCGCGAGCATTCGCAATCAATCCTGCCCCTTGCCGATCTCGTGCTCTCGGCGTTCCCGCTGGGCTGGATGTTCGGCCGCGCGGGATGCGCGACCGTGCACGATCATCCGGGGGCGCGCACCACGGCCGACACCCTTCTGGCGGTGGCCTACCCGCTTCGGCCCGGAGAGGGCACCATCACCAGGTTCGGCTTCATCGAGTTCATCCACGGCCACGATCCGCGGTTCGATCTCGGTTTGCTCGAGCTCATGTTCACGGTGATCGTTGCCGCGTGCTTCGCGCTGACCTGGAGGCGCCGGCTACCGGTGGGCAGCTACGTGGTCGCTTCCGCGCTCGCCTATGCGCCCGTGCGCTTCGCCATGGACTTTTTGCGGGTCCCGCCGAGCGAGGGCGGCGACACGCGGTACGCCGACCTGACTCCGGCGCAATGGTGCTGCTTCGGGCTCTTCCTATACGGGCTCGTCATGATCGGATACATGCGGCGCCTGCGCGCCCGGGGCGTCGATCTGGCCGACAGCGTGCGTGAAACGCCGGTCGATCCTACCGCCGCGTCGCTGGCGGGACTTCACTCCGGCTGATGTGACTTCCGCTGGCCTGACGAGAACCAAAGAGAACTCAAGCCTGGAGGTCCTCGCCGAGCGCTACGAGCGTCTCGAGCCGTAGATCGGCGCGCGCGGCGTAGGCCGGGTGGTCGATCTCCAGGGCGAGTTCCGTCGTCGAACCATTGCCGCTGGCTCGCGCCCGAAGAGCGTCGGCCACGTCGCTCGGCAGGGGGAACTTGAGGTAGTGCACTGCCGTCGTGCGGTCGGCCTCGGGGCCGTCCCTCGACGGCTCGTTCGACCGCGCGGCGATGCGCCTCGTTACGGCGACCACCCAGACATGCTTCGATAGCCCCTTCGCGGCCTGTAAGAACGCGTCTCGCTCCGCGTGATCCGCGATCTCGACCATGAGCGTGCAGGAGAGCTCGTCGGTACCCGGCAGGAGCGCGCTATACGTGTCTATCTCGTGTTGAACCGAAGCCGCACGCGTGATCCGCTCGGTCCGAAGCATTTCCTGAATCTGAAGAAGAACCGTATCGCGATTCTCGAAGACGACGCTGACCTTCGGACCTACGCTGACCCGCCGAATCTTCTTCTCGGCTATGACCCGATTGCGAAACCGTTCCCGCACGGTCTCGTAGTCCGCCAGCCCCAAGATCTCGCCTCGAGCGATTGCCTTCATGCGTCAGCCCTCCGGCGTCAATCCGTATGCCCGGGCGAGCGCTTCCACGGGATGGATCGCCTCCCGTCGGTTCTCGGCGAGAATGCGCCTTGCCGCGAGCGCACAGTCGGTCACGACCAGGGAGGGCTCCGCGGCATCGATGCCGCGCACGAGCTTCTGTGCGTAGTGCCGCCCCTGCTCGTAGTGCTGTGCCTTCATTCCCCAGGTTCCGTCCACTGCAGAGCACCGCTCGACCACTTCGACTTCGGAGTCCGGTAGTTCGCCGAGCACGCGGGCGGCCGGATAGCCGATCTTTTGGGCGCGGAGGTGGCAGGCCGCGTGATACGCAATACGGCCGAGCCCTTTGACGAAGCTGCGCGATAGCGTTTTTTCGCGCCGCTGGCGCTCCAGGAGCTCCATCACGTCGATGGTCGCCGCGGCGACGCTGCGCGCGTCGTCGCTCGGGTCGAGCTCGACCCACTCCTTCTTGGCCATGTATCCGCACGTCGGCTGAAGGCAAACGATCGCGCGTCCGAGCTTCACCTCGCGCGCGAACGAAGCCACGTTGGTCTTCGCCTTCTTGCGGGCGGCCTCGACGTCGCCGCCATCCAGGTTCGGCATCCCGCAGCATGTCTGCTCGGGACGCACCACGCTCCAACCGTTCTTTTCGAGCACACAGACGGCATTCGCGGCGATGTTCGGAAAGTTGTAGTCCGCGAGGCACGTCGCGAAGAGCGCGACCGTTCCCCGAGAGCCGGCCTCCGGCAAAGGCCTGTGGCGGGAAAGCCACCGCGAGAACGTCGTCTCCCCGAACGGCGGAAGAGGAAAGTCGGCCGCGATACCCGCTACGCTTTGCACCGCCTTGCGTACGAGGCGGTTGGCATTGACGAAATTCGCAATTCTCGCGAGCGGCCCGGCCGTCATCTGCCCCAGCAACTGCGGCTCCCCGAGAATGCCGTCCTGCAGCGTCACCCCGTTGCGCCGGGCCCGTTGCGCCTTCTCGCGCATGAGCAGCCGAGGGACGTCGATCGCCCACTCATGTCCCTCGTCGGGTGTGTAGGGGCACTTCACGTAGCAAAGCTTGCATTGCCAACAGAGCTCCGTCGCTCGCTCGAATGCTTCGGCGTCGAGCTGCTCGGCCCCCGTCGCTCCGTTCTTTTCGATGGCGCGATCGACGCGCGCGAATACGTCCGGAAACGTGCCGCAGTAGCCGACACACATTCGGCAATTGTGACAGACTTCGAAGACGCGCCGCATCTCGGTTTCGAGATCGCGCGCACTCCAATAACGGTCACTTTGCGGATCGAACGCTGGCGGCTGACTTGGAACGACGTCGATTTTGGCCATGTGTCAGGCAATCTGTAGAGAGAAGGAAGAGGTGAACCGCCACGACGCCGGGATGAGGCAAGATTCTTCCGAAAGAAATGTCGCTTTCCTGGCGCCTGGCGGTCCTCTCGTCTCAGCCTTTGAGCACCTGGAGCATCTTCGTGAAACGACCTGCGTGGCTCTTCTCGGCTTTCGCGAGCGTCTCGAGCCACTCGGCGATGTCGTCAAAGCCCTCGTCGCGCGCGGTCTTGGCCATCCCCGGGTACATCGTCTCGTACTCGTACGTCTCGCCCTTGATCGCGGACTTCAGGTTCTTCTCGGTATTCCCGATCGGCTCGCCTGTCGCCGGGTCGCCGACCTGTTTGAGATAGTCGAGGTGCCCGTGCGCGTGGCCGGTTTCACCGTCCGCCGTCTCTTTGAAGTTACCGGCGATCTCGGGATAGCCCTCTACGTCCGCCACTTTCGCGAAATACATGTACCGGCGGTTCGCCTGCGACTCGCCTGCGAATGCCTCTTTGAGATTTTGATGCGTCTTGGTTCCCTGAAGCGACTTGGCCATGGCTCTCTCCTTTGTGTGATTGTCAATCGGATGGTCTTTCGGCACAGCGCGGGCACAGACCGCGGTAGATCCGCTCGACTTCGCGAACGGAGAACCCCGGCGCAAACCTGCGCACCTTTCGCACGGCGGCCGGCGTAGGCGCCAGAGTTCCTGCGGTAATGTCGAGTACCGTTCCGCAGCCGTCACATACGGCATGATGGTGCGGACGGGTGTTCGGGTCGAAGCGTGCCGCATCGCCACGCTTGCCAGGCAGGCGAACTACGCCCGCCAGCCCGGCGCGCGCCAGCGCGTCGAGCGTGTTGTAGACGGTTGCAAAGCTCATCGACGGAAAGGTCGGCCGCAAGCGCTCGAAAAGATCCTGCGCCGTCGGGTGCGAGCCGTCGCCCGCAAACAAGCGGACAATCGCCAGGCGCTGCGGCGTGAGCTTCAGCTTTGCACGACGCAAGTCGCGCAGCATCGTACTGGCCCGCTCGCCTCCGCCGGAAATGGTCACGGGCGGAACCTAACGAGAATCATTCCAAGTTGCAAGCCATTCTAAACAGGCCCGATCGCGAGGCTCCGCCCAACCGAATCGGTCAACGGTTCCCGTCTTTGCGCTTGCGTGCTCCGAGAACGGCGAGCTTCAAGTAACTGAGCTGGCTGGCCGCGGCGTGTTTCGCGAGCTCGATCTTGCTGGACTCGCGCGACGACGGCCGTCCCATGAGTTCGCCCGTTTCGTAGAGTTCACGCGTGCGCGTTCGCTGAAGTTTGCCGCTCGAGGTCTTCGGGAGCGCACCGGGGGGCAGCGCCAAGACGTCGTCCAGCGTCAACCCCATTCCCTCCTGCACTACCCTTCGCACTTCCCCGACGAGGCTTGCCGACTGGGCCATTCGCTCGGCCTCTTGGACCTCGAAGGCCAGCACGACACGCTCGCGGTCTCGTTCGACCCCGCTCGGGTCGCGGGCGCCGAACGCGACCACGTTGCCTTTGCGGACGCCAACGACCTTGCTCGCCTCCCACTCCATGTCTTGCGGGTAGTAGTTGCGGCCGTTCACGATGACCACTTCCTTGCTGCGTCCGCAGATATACACGTGGCCTTCGTGCAAGAACCCGAGATCTCCACTTCGAAGAAACGGTCCTGCGAACGATTCGCGCGATCGCTCCGCGTCCTCCCAGTATCCCTGCATGACGCTCGGGCCGGAGATGCGAATCTCGCCGACGGTACGCTCCGGGAGCGGACGCTCGCTCGACGCGTCCTCCGTGTCGAAAATGCGAATCTTGTGCTCGGGGAACTCCCTGCCACAAGAAACGAGTCGCACGGCCAACTCGTCGTCTTCGGCTACGATTCTCGCCTCCCCTGTCTGCCACAGCACCGGCCCGTTGACCCCGATGGTACGGATGCCCGATCCCAACTCCGAAAATGCGACGGCGAGGGTCGATTCGGCCATTCCATACGACGGGAGGAGCGCCTCTTTTCGGAACCCGGTAGAGGCAAAGGCCGTGGCGAACGCCTCGAGGGTCTCAGGCCGAATCGGCTCGGCACCGCATCCGGCAATACGCCACCGCGAGAGGTCCAGCCCATCGAGCTCCGAGGCCTTGATTCGCTTGACGCAGAGCGCGTAGGCGAAGTTCGGGGCAAAGGCTGT
>JBAULD010000333.1:0-4495 GCA_049578005.1 Polyangiaceae bacterium | reverse complement strand
GAAAGCGACGGGGAGCAGTCGAGCAAGATGACGTCGTATTGATCGAACGTGGAAGCGAGGCGATCGCGTAAAATGCGGTCCCGGTTCTGGCGTCCGGCAAGATAGAGCTCCGCCGCCGCCAGGGTCTCGTTCGAGACGACGAGATCGAGATTCGGTCGAACGCGAATGGCCACGTCGCTCGCGCGAATGCCCATGACGAGCACGTGATAAAGAGTCTTTTCGGCTTTCACGCCGAGCGACACTCCGACGTTGCCCTGGGAGTCGGTGTCGACCAGCAAGACGCGCAGGCCGCGCGAGGCGAGCCCCGCGGCGAGGCTCACCGAGGTCGTGGTCTTGCCGGTGCCTCCTTTGTGATTGAACACCGCGAGGCGCGACGGCGCATGCATGCGCCGCGGCGTGCGAGCCGCGGGCGGAATGCTGGGAATCGAAGCAGCAATCGGAACGTCGCTGGATGGAGCGGACGGCACGACGACCGGCGACTCCGGGGTCCAATCGCGGGCCGGTGCGATCGCCCCGAGCCGCGCGCCGCCGGCCTCCGCGAGGATCTGGCGGCGGCAGTCCTCGGAGCACGCGTGTCGTAGCTCGCCGCGCACGCGGACGACCTGCGACACGAGCTCCACGCAAAAGCGCTTCTGGCACGCGGAACACGTCGCGCCGCCGCTCGTCACTCCGCTCACGGCTTTGCCGTGACAGGCGTGCGAGCAGAAGAACGCGAATCCCCCGTCGCGCTCTTCCATCTGGTAGCGAAACTGCACGTCGAAGCGTGCACCACAGACGCTACAGCTCTCGGTTATCGCGGCCATCGCTCATCGCAGTAGCCACAACGAGCGTGAAACGGCCAACAAAGCTGCGGCGGATTGCGCCGTAGAACGCCTCAATGCCGGAAGTGCCGAACTCCCGTGAGTACCATCGCCAGTCCGGCCGCATCGGCCGCCGCGATCACGTCGGGGTCGTTCACGCTCCCGCCCGGCTGCGCGATCGCGGTCACCCCGGCGCGAGCGGCGGCCTCGACCCCGTCAGGGAACGGAAAGAACGCGTCGGACGCGAGCACGCTCCCGCGCGCCTTGTCCCCGGCCTTTTCGCACGCGATCTGCACGGAAACGACGCGCGACATCTGCCCGGCGCCGACTCCGACCGTGACCTCGCCCCGCGCGAGTACGATCGCGTTCGATTTCACGTGTTTGCAGACGCGCCAGGCAAACTCCAGGCTGTTCATTTCGTCGTCGTTCGGAGCGCGCTTGGTCGCGATCTTGCCGCGGGTCACTTCACCGCCGGCCGTGGCGTCGCGATTCTGCACGACCAGGCCTCCGCCGACCCTCTTGTACGCGAGCGCGGCGTGCTCCGCGGGCAGCCATCCGCCGGTGGCGAGGAGTCGAAGATTCTTCTTCGCGCGCAGGACCTCCAGCGCCGCCGGGGCAAACGAAGGCGCGACGACGCATTCGAGGAATGTTTCCGCCAGGACGCGAGCCGTCGCCTCGTCGACCTCGCGATTGAGGGCCACGATCCCACCGAAGGCGCTGAGCGGGTCGGCCTCTCGCGCGTTCCGGTAGGCGACGGCCAGCGTTTGCCCCACGGCGACGCCGCACGGGTTGGTGTGCTTGACGACGACCGCGGCGGGCGGGTCGAACTCGCGAACGGCGTCGAGCGCGGCATCGGCGTCGACCAGGTTGTTGAAGCTGAGCTCCTTGCCGCCCGCGCCGATGCTCTCGGCGCAAGCGAGCGACCCCCGCGCGGCGCCCCGCTCGACGTAGAAAGCCCCCGCCTGGTGCGGGTTTTCGCCGTACCGAAGCCCATAGGCGCGTTCGAAGGGGAGGGTGAGGTATTGCGGAAAGAGCGTCCGGCTGCCGTCGGGTTCGAGCGACGACAGATACCCGCTGATCGCGGCGTCGTATGCCGCCGTGTGGGCGAACGCCTTCGCGGCGAGCTTGGCGCGCGTGGCCGGAGTCGTATCTCCAATGTTGGCTATCTCGTCGAGCACCTGCCCGTAGTCCTGGGGGTCGCACACGATGGTGACGCGCGCGTGATTCTTCGCTGCCGAGCGCACCATCGACGGACCGCCGATATCGATGTTTTCGATGATGTGCTCGCGCGACGAGGTGGGGTCTGCCGCGACACGCTCGAATGGATAGAGATTGACGACGACGAGATCGATTTCGCGTCCCCCCAGCCGATCGAGGTCCTGCCGGTCGCGCTCGCCGCGCGACAGAATGCCCCCGTGCACGCGCGGATGGAGAGTCTTCACCCGGCCGTCCATGACCTCGGGCGAGCCCGTGTAGGTCTCGACCGTTTCGACGGCGATCCCCTCGGCGGACAGCGCTTTGGCGGTCCCTCCGCTCGAGAGGATGTGGACGCCGCGATCGGCGAGACTTCGCACGAAAGAGGCCAGGCCGGACTTGTCGGATACCGAAACGAGCGCCGTGCGGATGGACATCGTAGCGCGCGAGCTAGCCCGACCCGGGGGCGCGGTCAATGCGCTTGCATCGAGAGTTGCCCGGTCGAAACGCTACGAGGGGTCGACGTCCTCGATCTCGCCGGCGCCCGTATCCTCTGCAGCCTCTTCGTCGGTGTCCTCTTCCGGCTCCGCTTCCTCGTCTTCGTCTTCGGATCGGTCTGCCGTGAGCACCGGGAGACGTCGCTTGCCGGTGGGACCTTCATCGACGTAGTCGCGGAGGGCGGTCATGTCTCGAAGTGCAGCGAGTTTGGCCAGTCCCTTGACTTCGACCTGCCGAATTCGCTCCCGCGTCAGGTTCATGATCGCCCCGACTTCTTCCAGCGTCGTGCCCCCGCGGTCGGCGACGTCCAGGGCGCAGGTCTCCGACATCTCCCAGACATCCAGGTCCGGAAAGTTGACCTTGATTGCGCCCGTTCTGGCCGAAACATCCAAGTAGAGATGGTGCTGGCAGGAGACGAACGGGCACGGTCTGGCGCCTTCGAGGCAATCGGCCCGCGACCTCGGGCGATCGATGTCCTCGTCCGGGTAGAGGAGGCGGCCGAGCTCGAGCTCGCGTTTGGTCATCCTCTTGACGCTGATCGTGCGCGCCCGAACGGCCCGCTTTCGCCGCGAACGCCGCTGCTCTCGGGTCACCGGGGCGGCAGGATCGACCTCCAGCGCGAGCGACCCTTCGGTCAGGGGCTGAGCCTGCCCCTCCTCCGGAGTGCCGGCTTCTTGGTTGTCGCCCATCGGTTCCTGCTTCCCGTCCATTGCTCGGCTCCTTCAGGTGTTGACCTCGCCGAAGCTGCGCCCCGCGCGTGTCGTCCTGGCCCGTCCCCGACAAACCACTCCCGCAGTGACCGCAGCGCGAAGGGTCCCGTGCCTCGCCCGCCTCCACGGCTCGGTGCCGGTTTGGCGCCGAGCTTCCCTATGCCGTCCACGAAGATCGTAGCGGCAACCTCCGCACGATCGCTCGAATGAGCTGCACGTTAATCCAGTCGAAATATCATGGTCAATCCATCGTTTGCCTTTTTTTTGAACTTTTCCATTATGGACCTCGTTTCGCGTGGTTAGATCATCGGCATGACAATTAATGTCATCTGCTGCGGCGCCCGAGAAGGAGACGAACGCAGCTCCAGGGACCGGTGAGCGGGCGAAGCGCGAACCGTGAAGGCGACCGGGCGGAGCTAGCGACGCGCTGCCGTGAGTACCGTACACGCGGCTCGCAGCCGTACGCGCACATCCCCGTCGGCCAAGAGCGGCGCGGCCCGACCGGCGCGTCCCATGGCCGCTAGCTCTGTCGCCGCCGCAAGACGGGCATCGGGCGAGCCGGCTCCCAAGTCCTGCTCGACCCACGCCTGCACGCGCCGATCACCCGCGAGCGCCAGGGCGAACCGGGCCCTCCCCGAAACAGCCGATCCCGGACGCGCCAGCGCCTCGAGCCTCTCGACGACCCGCCCGTCTTTCGTTTCCAAGAGGCGAGCGAGGGCGCCCACACCGACCTCCGAGTCGTCGCTCTCCGCCGCCGCCCGGACCGCGGCCAGGAGCTCGGGACGGTCGAGCGGAGACTGCGCGACCGCCTGCAGCCGGCGCTCGATGGGCCCGCTCTCGATCGCTCTCTCCAACTGCCCGACCGCCGCGCCTGCCTCCGCTACATTGGCGTCACGGTGGCGAAGCACCGCGGCCGCCCCCTCGACCGCCGCAGGACCGTGCTGGGAGGCGACGAGAACCTGCAGCGCTGCGCGTCCACCGGCCCCCCAGAGGGCCGCTCCTGCCCACGCGCGCGCGATGTCCTCTCGGAGCCCGTCGTCTGCCGATTCCCAAACGTCGCGCAGCGCTTGGACGGCTCCCGCAATACCTGGCGGGGGGATCGCGGCGATCGCACGTACCGCCTCGGTTCGCACGATCGGAGTTGGATCGACACGAGCGGCCTCTGCGAGGGCGTCGAAATCGGCGGAAGACTTCGCGTCCAGAGCTGCGCGGGCCGCTTCGCGGCGGACCCGGGGGTCTCGATCGACGAGGGCTCGCGCGCGCGCGTCGTGCTGCTGCGGCCGGACGAGGGAC
>JBAULD010000332.1:0-2010 GCA_049578005.1 Polyangiaceae bacterium | reverse complement strand
GTGGCGTTCGATGAACCCCGTGTCGTATCGGCCCGCGGCAAACTCCGGGTGAGACATCACCCGCTGGTGGAATGCGAGGTTCGTGCGGATCCCGGTCACGACGTACTCGGAGAGCACGCGCTGCATTCGAGCGATCGCCTGCGGTCGGTTGGGTGCCCAGACGCTCACTTTGGAGATGAGCGGATCGTAGTCGTTCGATATCGAGCAGCCGGGGTACGCGCCGCTGTCGTCCCTCACACCGGGGCCCGCGGGGACGACGAGCGTGTCGATGGTCCCGGGCGAGGGCAAGAAGCCGGTCGACGGATCTTCGGCATACACGCGGCACTCGATCGCGGCGCCCCGGAGGGCGAGATCCTCCTGCCCGAAGCCGAGGGGCTCGCCTTGAGCGACGCGTACCATCTCGCGCACGAGGTCCAATCCGGTGACGAGTTCAGTGACCGGATGCTCGACCTGAAGTCGAGTGTTCATCTCGAGAAAATAGAAGCTCCCATCTTCGTCGAGGAGAAACTCGAAGGTGCCGGCGCTGAAGTAGCCGACGCTCGTGGCACCGCGCACCGCGATGGCCCCCATGCGCGCGGCGAGCTCTCGGGAGACGGCGGGCCCCGGCGTTTCCTCGATGACCTTCTGGTGGCGGCGCTGAATCGAGCAATCGCGCTCGAAGACGTGGAGCATGTGCCCCTCGCGGTCGCCGAGGACCTGGATTTCGACGTGGCGTGGCCGCACGATCGCCTTCTCGAGGTAGACGACGTCGTCGCCGAAGAACTTCTTGGCCTCGCTGCGCGCTCGTTCCCATGCGCTCGCCATCTCGCCGGCGCCGGCGACCAGGCGCATCCCCTTGCCGCCACCGCCCGCGGCAGCCTTGAGCATGACCGGATACCCGAGGCGCGCCGCGGCGACCACGGCCTCGTCGCTCGTGTCGCACCGAGCACCGGGGACGACCGGGACGCCGGCTTCTTGCATCTTGTCGCGCGCGGCCGTCTTGCTCCCCATCGCGCGCATCGCGCTGGCGGGAGGTCCGATGAACGTTATCCCGGCTCGCTCGCAGGCTTCGGGCAGCGCCGGGTTCTCGCTCAGAAACCCGTAGCCTGGATGAATGGCGTCGCTTCCGGTTCTCGTGGCGACATCGACGATGGCGTCGATCCGGAGGTAGCTCTGGGCCGCCGGAGCCGGTCCAATCGGGTAGGCCTCGTCGGCCATGCGCACGTGGAGAGCGCCGCGATCCGCTTCGGAGTAGACGGCAACGGCCGCGATGCCCATCTCTCGCAGCGTGCGTACGATGCGGACGGCGATTTCACCGCGATTGGCGACGAGGACCTTTCGAAATGCTTTCATTGGGGACCATGCGACGCGTACTGCGCCTCTGTTTCCGTTTGTAAGGTACGAGCCCGATGCCCGACGAGCGCTCCTTATCGTTCGACTTCAGCCCGCCGAAGCCGCCCGCCGACCAAGAGCCGCGGCCGCTCAGCGTCGCCGAGCTCGACCGAGCGATCAAGGGCGCCGTCGACGATGTTTTCGCGAAGGCCGTTTGGGTCGAGGGCGAAGTGGTCGACTCACGACCGGCGCCGAGCGGCCACCTCTACTTCTGCTTGAAGGACGAGCGAGAGGAGGCCACGGTGGACGTCGTCATTTACCGGTCGGCGGTCACGCCCCGCATGCGCGCGCTTTGCGTCGACGGGGCGCGGGTGCGCCTGCGGGGCAAACCGACGTTCTGGGCGCCGCGCGGGCGACTTCAATTCATCGCCGACCGAGCGCAGGCGGTCGGGCGCGGAGCCCTCCTCGAGGCGCTCGAGAAGCTGAAGGCGAAGCTCGCGGCCGAGGGCCTCTTCGCCCCCGACCGAAAGCGGCCCCTCCCGCCCGAACCCCGGATCATCGGAGTCGTGACGAGTTCGACGGGCGCCGTGATCCACGACGTCTGTCGGGTCGCGTTCCGTCGAGGCGGCGCTCGCATCCTCCTCGCGCCCGCTCAGGTGCAGGGAGCGGGCGCCGCGGAGTCGATCTGCCGCGCACTCT
>JBAULD010000331.1:0-6558 GCA_049578005.1 Polyangiaceae bacterium | reverse complement strand
TCGCTGCTCTCGCTGCCGGTGAGACCGTCGCCGGGGCGCTCGCCGCCGCGCCCGCGCCGGGTCGTCGCCGGATCGCCTTCCTCTTCAGCGGTCAGGGCTCGCAGTTCACGGGGATGGGCCTCGAACTCTATGAAGCTCTCGCTGTCTATCGCGACGCAATCCACGAATGCGCCGGGATATTGGACCCCCTCCTCGGGGTGCCGCTCCGGGCGCTGCTGTTCGACGAGGCCGAGAGCCCACGCCTGCACCAGACGCGCTATGCGCAGCCCGCGCTCTTCGCCTTCGAATATGCGCTCTTCGCCACGTGGAGGTCCTGGGGGATCCATCCCGACGCAGTCTTGGGCCACAGTCTGGGTGAGCTCGTGGCGGCTACGGCGGCGGGAGTGCTCGAACTCGAGGACGCCCTTCGGCTGGTGTCCGAACGCGCTCGGCTGATGCAGGAGCTGCCCGAAGGCGGCGGGATGCTGGCCGTCGCGGCGGACGAGCAGCACGTCAAGGGCGCGCTCGGCCGCTTTCCGTCGCTGTCGATCGCGGCGGTGAACGGTCCGGAGAACGTCGTCGTCTCCGGGGACCTCTCGGAGCTGGCGGCAATCGCCGAACTCTTCAAACAGGCCCGGGTCGGGTCCGTGCCGCTCCACGTGTCGCACGCGTTCCACTCGCGGCGGATGGAGCCGATGCTGGCCGCGTTCGAGGAGCACGCCAAGAAGTTCCGCTATGCGCCGCCGGCGATCCCGCTCGTGTCGAACGTCACGGGCGCGCCCTTCGCAAAGGGCGAAGCGCCCTCCGCTGGATACTACGCACGGCATATCCGCTCGACGGTGCGCTTCGCAGACGGACTGAGCGCGCTGCACGCGATGGACGTGAAGAGCCCGACCGTTTTTCTGGAGCTCGGCCCGGCCACCGTGCTGACGGACATCGGACGTCGCAGCGGGGCCGGCCAGCGGGACGCGTACGTGCCGTCGCTGCGGACGCGCAGCCATCCGGTCGCGTTGGTCGAGGCTGTGGGCGCTCTCTACGCGCGCGGCTTCGACTTCGACTGGAAGCGCTTCTATGCGGGTCGCGAGCGGACGCCCGTGCCGCTCGCCACTTATCCTTTCGATCGAGAACACTTCTGGCACGAGGAGGGTCCCGCGACGCAATCGCGCGCCGCGACGGCAGGCCCCCAAGTGCACCCCTTGCTCGGCCGCAGGCTCGCGCTCGCGGTTCCTGCGTTCGAGGTGCGCCTGTCGCTCAAGAGCCATCCATGGCTTGGCGACCATCGCGTCCAGGGCGGCGTCGTCGTTCCCGCGGCGGCTTACCTCGCGATGAGCCTCGCGGCGGCACGCGCGATTCTGCCTGCCGAGGGGCGCTCGCTCGCCGTGACGGACGCTTCGTTCGTGCGTCCCATCGCGCTCGGCGACGAGACCAGCTGCACCGTCCAGGTAGTCGCCACCACGGACGCTCTCGGGGAAGTCTCCGTCGATATTTATGCCGCGAGCACCGCGGAGCAGAAGTGGACGCTGCATTCGTCCTCCCGTGTCGCCGGGGCCGCGGTACGGGACGCCGGCGCCGAGCGCGACGTGGAGCCCTGGCGGGAGGTTCTCGAACGATGCCGGACACCGGTCGAGCGCGATGAGCTGTACTCGCGTCTCGCCGCCTCCGGCCTGGAGTACGGTCCGCAATTCCGGGGCGTCGCCGAAGCATGGGTCGGCGACGGTGAGGCGGTCGGAAGGCTTCGAGCGCCGGAAGGACTCGCGCCCGCTCTGCGCCAGTCGTGGCTGCACCCCGCCGTGCTCGACGCAGCGTTCCATGTGGTCGCCGCGGCCGTATCCGCCGGGGCCGCGAAGGGCACGTTCGTGCCGGTGGGGATGAAGTCACTGCGTCTCGAGCGGGAGTCGCCGCGGACCGGGGACATCTGGGTGGTTGCCCGCGTGAATCGCGCGGCGAGCACTTCCCTTCATCTCGAGAGCGATCTAACCGTATACGACGCCGCGGGCGGCCAGCTGGCTCGCATCGAAGGGCTGGCCGCCGAGGCCCTCCCGACCGCGGAAGCGGCGTCTCCGGCCGAAGGCCTGCTCTATCGAGTGCAGTGGGAGAGGTTGGAGCTGTCCGGCCAACCCGATCCGGCGGGACTGCCTGCCAGCGGCGTCTGGATCGTCCTGGCGGACGAAGGCGGTATCGCCGAGCGCGTCGCGAAACGGCTCGAGACGTCGGGCGCCCGAGTGACGCGCATCCATTCGAGCAAGGCCGTCGACCGTTCCGGACCGTACGTCGATCCGGGCTGCCCCGAGGAGCTCAAACGCGCATTGGTCCAGCTCCGCCGAGACATGCCGGAGGCCAACGCGATCGTGAACTTTTGGACTCTCGACGCAGAGAGAGCAGGAGCTGACCTCGAGTCGGCCATGAACCTCGGCCCGATCGCGGTTCTCCACATCACGCAGGCGATCGCCGCAGCTGGATGGGACGAATGCCCGCGCCTTTGGGTCGTGACAGCCGGTGCGGTCTCTACGGGCAACGAAGAAGTGTCGGTCGCCCAGGCGCCCGTTTCGGGCTTTTGTCGCACGCTAGCGCGCGAGCACCCGGAGATGCGCTGCACGCTCGTGGATCTTCCCGTTCACCCGGGCGAGGCGCAGATCGATCTCCTCATGGACCACCTATCGCGGGACTCTTCCGAGCAGCAGGTCGCGCTGCGCGCGACGGGCGCCTGGGTCCCCCGCCTTCACAGGAGCGCCGCGGGCAGGACCGCCCGGCCGAATGCGGAGATGGCCGTTCCGCGCGGGGCCTTCCGCCTCGACAGCGCTCAGCGCGGAGTCCTCCACTCGCTTGGGCTCAAGCCCGCTCCGCGACGCGCGCCTCGGGCTGGGGAAGTGGAGATTGCCGTACGCGCGGCGGGCGTCAACTTCCGCGACGTGATGAAGGCGCTCGGGATTTACCCGACCGCATCCGGCGATGTCCTTTGGTACGGCGACGAGTGCGCCGGCGAAGTGGTCGAGGTCGGCGACGGCGTCACCACGCTGAACCGAGGGGACCGCGTCGTGGCGATGGCCCCCGCGGCATTCGCAGAGTTCGTGATCACACAGGCGGCGTTCGCGCGGCCGGTACCGGAGGGCGTTTCGGACGGAGAAGCTGCCGCGTTGCTCGTCGCTTTCTCGACCGCGTACTACGGTCTGTGCGACCTCGCTCGCTTGAGAAGGGGCGAGACGGTCCTCATCCACGGCGGCGCAGGTGGCGTGGGCATGGCCGCCATCCAGGTGGCGCGCGACCTGGGCGCAGAGATATTCGCCACTGCCGGAACGCCCGCCCGGCGCGAGATCGTCCTGCAGTTGGGGGCGTCCCGGGCTTTCGATTCGCGCACCCTTCAGTTCGCCGACGAGATCCTCGAAGTCACAGGAGGGCGCGGCGTAGACGTCGTCCTGAACTCCCTCGCGGGCGAGGCGCTGCGAAGGAGCTTCTCGCTGTTGGCGCCGTACGGCCGATTCGTCGAGATTGGCAAAAAGGACATATTCCAGAATCACAAGCTCGACCTACAGCCGTTCATGCGAAATCTGTCGTTCTTCGCGGTGGACATCGAGCGCGTGTTTCGCGAACGCCCAGAGCAAGGGGCCGCGCTCGTCAATCGCGTGCTCGAGCGGGTCGCGGAGAAACGCTACCGGCCGTTGCCGGTGACCGAGTATCCGATCACCGAAGCCACCAAAGCCTTCCGGCACATGGCCCAGTCGCAGCATGCCGGGAAGCTTGTGCTGCGCGTACCGGCGCGCAGCGGCCCGCCCCAGGTCGGGCGCTTCCGCGCGGACGCGACGTATCTCATCACGGGAGGAACCGGGGCGCTCGGTCTCTGGGCGGCGCAATCCATGGTCGACCAAGGCGCGCGCCATCTCGTGCTCTGCAGCCGCCGTCGCGCGGACGGGCAGGGCGCGAGCGCCATCGCGGCAATGCGCGCCGCAGGTGCCGACGTTCGCGAAGAAACGCTCGACGTGGCCGACGCGGCCGCCGTCCAGATGGTGATACGCACGATGGGCAGCGCAGGAGCGCCGCTACGCGGCATCCTTCACGCCGCGGGTGTCATCGACGATGGCATCGTAGTCAAACAAACCGCTGAGCGTTGCCGCGCGGTCATGCGGCCGAAGATCGCGGGCGCGTGGAACCTTCACGTGGCGACGCGCGAGCTGCCGCTCGACTTCTTCGTGACGTATTCGTCCGTCGCATCGGTGCTCGGGTCCCCCGGCCAGGCAAGCTACGCGGCAGGCAACGCGTTCCTCGACGCGCTTGCGGGCCTGCGGCGGCGCATGGCGCTTCCCGCCCTCAACATCAACTGGGGTCCGTGGGGCGAGTCGGGCATGGCGGCGCGCACGAGCGGGGCATCGCTGCTCAAGCTGATTCGCCCCCTCGTGCCTACCGAGGCCGTGGCCATCCTCTGGCAGCTGCTCGACGAGGAGGCCGCCGAGGATGCCGTCGTGCTGGACGTCGATTGGCCGCGCTTTTTCCAGGCTTACCCCGCTCTCCGGAAGGTTCCTCTCTTCGCCGCGTTCTCCGGACCGGCCTCGCCTGCGGCCGGCCCCACCTCGATGCTGGCAAAGCAGCTTCAGGCCGCGTCTCGAGACGAGCGAGCTCGATTGCTCGAGGCGCTCGTCCGAGGCCGGCTCGCGACCATCCTCGGCACATCGGAGTCGAACGTGCCGCTCGCCGAGCAGCTGCCGAACCTGGGCGTGGACTCGCTGATGGCTGTCGAACTGCACAATCAGCTCGAACGCGAGCTGGGACGAACGATCCCCCGGATGCTTCTCGCCCAGGCGACGACGGTTGAAGGCGTGGCGCGGCAAGTCGCGTCGTTGTTCGATTCGCGGCCGGCGCGGCCCGAAGGGGGATAGTTACGGTTGGCAATCGGGGCCCGCCGCCGTTCCGGAACCGCTCGGGTCGGTCGGAGCCGTGCATGTCGAGAGGGGCGGATTGTTGGTCGAGCCTGGACATCCGTCGCCCGACGCCGGGACCCCGCCGTCCGGACCTACTGGATTCGTGCATTTTGCCAAGCACGTTCCTGCCAGTCCGGGGTTCTGGACCGCCGGCGGCATGAGAATGAGGTCGCCGCCGTCGTCGGCGGTGAACGCCAACTGTCCTGGAATGAGCGCGTCGCACACGTATCCCGTGGGGCAGGGGTTGCCGCCGACCACGCATGCCTGGGTGCAATAGAACTGCGTCGGACCCGTTCCCGAGAAGGGACAATTGCAAGCGCCCGTTTCCGTGTCACTGGTGGCCAGTGGCGTCGGATCGTTTCCGGAGTTGGTGCAGGTGGCGCCGATTGCTTTGCTGCGCGCCTTCTTGGTCGTGGTGCACACGCCAAGGTCGGTCTGGCAGACCCATCCCGCGCCGAGATCCGAGCAGTCTGCGTCGGCCTGGCAGGTGCCCTGACAAAAGCCGTGTCCTTCGATGGTATTCGTGGTGGTGTCGAGCAAGTAATTGAACGCGTTGCAGGTATCTTTGCCCGGACAACCGATGGCGGCCGTGCCGTCAAAGTTGAACGTGCAGTGAGGCAAGCAATACCCATTCGCGGGACCGGCTTGCTGGGGCGTCGTGAGCGGAATACAGATACCTGGCGAGCTTGGGTCGGTTGGGTCGGCGCTATCGCAAAACTGAAGGTCCCCGACTTCGCCCGGATCGCAATTGCCCACGGTCGCCACCGTTGGGAGAGGCACGATGCATAGCGGAGTGGGCCAAAACTGAGGGCTGGTCACGCCGTTCAAGTCGTTGAGCTGGCCGCTGTACGAATTGCTGCACACGTTGATGCCCGCGCCCGTTTGGCATTCTTTGTCCGTCGTACAAGGAATGCCGCTGGTGCCGTCGAACGTCGCCGTCGCGCCGCCCCCGGAATTCCCGCCACTCGCATCCTTTTGCGAATTCGCCGTGCCCGTAACGGCACCGCCGCCCGTCGCGCGAGTCGTGGTCGTGGTGCTGCTCGAACAGCCGCCAATGAGCAAGAACGTTGCGCCAAGAAGGGCGCTCCTCGAGCCGCGTTTCAAAGTATTCCAAGATGTCACCGTCGCCTCCTCGCGTGCGGGAATTCTCATAAGAAGAAAAGCGTACGTGCCGCTCTGGATCGGGTCAACCGCTTGAAGTCGTGAAGTCTCGATGGCCGGGCACCAATTCGCCCCGCGCGTGTACGCAAGCGCCTCCACCTCCGGAGCTAGCGATTTGTTGGCGCTGCCGGAGGCATTAAACGCCGACGGGCGCGGGGTGTCCGCGCCCGTCGAATGCGATGTTTCCGTTACTCTTACTTGCGCAATTACTTGCCGCCGTCGACCGCAGGCGGCTTGGGGGCGCCGGCGTCCTTGAGGACGGGTCCCGGGCCGCCCTTTTCGACTGGTCCTGGACCGCCCTTGGGCGGTCCACCCGCGACGGGCATCCCGCCGAGGTGACGGGGCACTGCCTTCTCGAGGCACGCGATCGCAGCCTCAGCGCAGGTGTCGGCGGCCTTTCCCGCCTTCAGGCAATCGTCGATGGCCATGATGCAGGCCTCGACCGCCGCGTCCGGAGCACGCTTGTGGTGCTCGCAGGGCCCGCCGACGTCCGCACCGGTTCCCGTAT
>JBAULD010000330.1:0-2615 GCA_049578005.1 Polyangiaceae bacterium | reverse complement strand
GAGCCTACTCCTGTAGGCGAGCACGCTCGACGCCGGGATCGCGCCGGTATCGGCGAAAAGCGCCGCGCTTCTACCGTTTGGGTTTGAATGGGGACTCGAACCGCAGCCGAGGCGCCGGCGCAGGCTTCGGCGTGTTCTCTTCCTCTTCCATCGCCGGAGCGCCACTTCGCGCGTTGCGCGACGTACCCGCTCCCCCGGTCGCGTCGGTGAGAATGAGCTCGTCGTCGACGACCACGTGGATCCCCTCTTCGGTCGAAGGCGCCGCAGGCACCGACCATGCGCCGTCGTCGAGCGGCGCCCGCTCGCCGGTCCGGTTCGGGTCGCCGTCGGGCGTCTGGGTCTCCGAAGGAGGAGGCTGCGGCAGGAGCTGCAGCCCGGGTGAAGTGCCGCTCGGCTCCCCTTTGACTTCGACTTTGGGCTCGAGCTTCGGCGAGGACTCCTGCGGAAGCCGCGGAGACGACTCTCGCGGCTGGACGACGACCAATCCCACTTTGGTCACCATTGCGTCGAGCACGGAGACCAGGACTTCATTGGCGCCCTTGGCCACGATTTTGTCCCACCCGAGCGCCGCGACGATCCCTTTCGGGGTGCCGTCGCCCGTCTCGTGGATCCGGTGAATCCACTGACTCAACTCTTCTTTGGAGAGCCCATCCGCGAGGACGTCGGTTCCCTTGATGGCCCCGCCTTTTGCCGTGATCGTGTCGAGAAACCATCGAGCATCGAACAAGTAGAGCTCATAGGCCGTGGACAAGGCCTTGTGCAGCGCTTGCTTCGTCATCTTTCCCGCGCGCCAAAACGCCCAAAGGTCCGCCAGGGGCACCCATCGCACGAGCGTTTCCGCCGTCAGTCCGTCCTCGAAGGCGGAGGGGTCGATGTCGCCAGCGACGAGCGCGTCGTGCACGACGCTCTGCACCTTTTCGTCGGTGTCGCGGAGCGCGGCTTTGATGCCGCGAATGCCCCAGGCGGCGATGATCGGGCCGCGCACCTCATTCGGCAGGTACTTGAAGATTCGATCGGTGCACACCTTCTCGTCGTGCGGAAAGAAGGTCGCGATCATTTCCTGCGAAGTGCGCACCCGGCCCTCGGGTGTGCGCCGGTGCTCCTCGAGCGCCAAGCAGAACTTGGGAACGGCCGCGCTCAAGTCGTTTCGTGCCTTGTCCACGGAAGAATCCTCCCTGGGACCGCGCATCGGCGCGGAACCGACGTCATGCTACCAGGACGGCGGGCCCGCGCCGAGTCCTGCACGGAATTACAGCCTCTTCTCAGAGTTCGGTCAGCAGAGCTGTGACGACGTAGTCGAGGGCGAAGATGGCGACGATGCTGGCGACTACGGCCTTGGCCGTTGCCTCGCCTACGCCTCGCGCCCCCCCTGACGCATAGAACCCCTTCTTACAGCAGATGATGCTGAGCACGAATCCGAAAACGACGCTCTTCGACGCCATCATGCGAAGATCGCTGACGCGCACGAATTGCTGAACGCGGTCGAAAAAGATGCCCGGGTCGATTCCCTGCCACACAACGGCCACGAGATAGGCGCCGATTTGACCCGCGACGGCGAAGCATGTCGCCAGGAGGGGCAGCATCAGCGTCGTCGCCAGAACGCGCGGAGCCACGAGGTACTGGACGGGGCTGACGCCCATGGTCGTTATCGCATCGATCTGTTCCGTGACGCGCATGTTCCCGAGCTCGCTCGCCATCGTGCTTCCGGCGCGCGCAGTGACCACCACGGCGGCCAGGACGGGCGCGAGTTCCCGCGCGAGCGCGAGCGCGACCACGCCGCCGACCATGCCTTCCGCGGAGAACTGACGAAAGCCGACAATGGTGCTCACGGTGAACGCCATCCCCGTGAAAAGACCGACCAGCGCGACGATGAACGTCGAGCCCGCGCCGATGAAATCGAGCGCCACGAGGAGCTGTCCCGGTCGAAATGGAGGCCGCACCGCCCAAGAAACGGTCCGGACTCCCAGAAGGACGGTCGAACCGAGATCATCGAAAAAAGAAACGAACGGCGACGCCGCGACGTCGACGAACGAGGCCAGGCGAGCGAGGATTGGCGGGCCCGAACGCGTCGTGGCCTGGCTCTCGTTCGGCGGCCCCGGCGCGGCGCCCCGTTGGCGGACATGCTCCGGCTGGCCCACGTTCAACCACTCTTACTCCGCAAGGCTGGCGATCGCCGCTGAAAAAGGTGAATCCTCCGCGGTGCATTCACGCGCGGGCCGAGGACGCGGTCGGCAAGAAGGTGGCCCGGTCGCGTGATCGGGTCGATGCGTTGCTGGTCTGCCGTGGGCCGTTGTCGAGCTAGGCCGTACTGCGACTACGGCCACGTCCACCTGCACGACGCGAACGACGGGGCGGACGCGCGTGGATGGGCCGTAACGGATGCGGGGACAATTTGACTCGACGAATCCGCAGGCGGTATCGTCGCTCGACTAGACGGGCGCGGGCCGGTACGCGGACCCGCATTCCTAGCGCGCATCGAGACACACGAGAGCACATATCAAGCGTCCCGAGTCGAGAGAGCGCGGTTCCCATTTGCGTGGCGCCTGCCGCTATACTGGCCGCCGAGAGTTGCGACGAAGCCACGCGCCGCCTGAGGCCCGTGGCCATCCGAGTAG
>JBAULD010000329.1:0-1713 GCA_049578005.1 Polyangiaceae bacterium | reverse complement strand
CGCCGCTGGCTTGGGCTGACTCGGGCGGCGGGCGCTCCCCCAGTTCCGACACGCCGGGCGAGAGCGCGAAGGAATTGGCCGAGCGAGGGGTAAAGCTCTTCCGCGAGCATCAGTACGAATCGGCGCGCGAGGCGTTTTCGCGCGCCTACGAACTCGAGGCGCGGACCGAGACGCTGCTGGAGCTCGGGCTCGCCGAATTGGAGGCGGGGCAACCCGTCGAAGCCTCCAAGCACCTGCGCGAGTACCTCTCCCGAAGCGATGCGCCGGCGGCGAAGCTTGATGTCGTCCGAGCCAAATGGCTCCCGCGAGCCGAGGCACGAACCGCGCGCCTCGAAGTTTTCGTCGGCGCGGGCGCCGAGATTCGCGTCGATGGGGTCATCGCTTCGGCCGCCCTGCCGGCAACCCAGAGCGGCGACGAGACGGGAGGGCCTCTCGCCTCCATCGTGATCGCCGCGGGCGAGCACGAGGTGAGCGCTCGAGAGGGCACGCTCCAGCAATCGCAGCACGTCTCCGCGCGAGCCGGCGAGCTGGTCGAAGTGCATTTTCAGCGGCTGCCGGCTGCGACGGCGTCGTCGGCCATGGTTCAGACGAGCGACCGAGAGAGCCGCTCGGTCACGAACTCGGGGGCAAGGTGGATCACGGCGGCCGGCTTGGAAGCCGCGGCCATTGTGGCGGTTGGCGCGGCGATCGGCTTTTCGGTCGCTGTCGAGAACAGCGCGGCGGACGCGAACGGCCTGATCCAGCGGGTCCGAACGGCCACCAGAGGCAATTCGGGTTGCTTGCCCCCAAACCAAGCGCCCGAGTGCGGGCAGGTCAGCCGAGACCGGCAATCCGAGCACACGAATGCGGCCGTCGCCAATGGGCTCTACGTAGGCGCCGGCGCGTTTGCGGTGGCAGGCGCCGCGGCATTTCTTTTCTGGCCCTCTTCGAAGGAGACGCCCGCAAGCGCATTGCGTCTGGTCCCCGTGCTTGGTGAGCGTGCGGGCGGAGCCGGGCTCGTGGGGGTGTGGTGATGCACGTCGAAACGCGCGGCGTGGCGAGCGCAGTCTCTCACCCGATCATGAAAGGGTAATGGCGACATGGCGAGCGACAGGGTCTCGGACGCCACCCCATTTCCCATTACCGAGGGCGCGGAGCTTTCCGATTCGAGTCCCGCGCACAGCGTTCCCTTTTCTTGGAGAAAGAAGACGTGAACACCCACCGTCCGTCAGACAGCGCTCGCGCCTTTGGTGGAGCTCCCCAAGGGCGTGCTGGAGGAACGAAGCCGCGTCGGCTGCTGCTCTGGATCCTGCTCGCCTCCGTCGCTCTTGCCTCCGCGCTATGTGCGTACGGCTGCGTCGTGGCCGATACGTGCGAAGGCGACGGCACATGTCCGAGAGAGGACGCGTCGAGCAGCGTAGACGCGGCCTCCGATCAGGATGCCGGTGACGCCGGGAACCCAGGCGACGGCGAAGGCGGAAACGAGGCCGCAGCACAAGACTCAATAGCCCCCTGCAGCGACGGCGGGCTCTGCGCGGCGACCGGCGATGGCTCGATCGCGGACGGAGCTTCCGTGGACGGCGTCGCTCTCGGGGACGGGGCTTTTGTGGACGGCGCGATCGACGCGCGGATGTGCGATCCGACCCGAGATCCGAGTGACGAGCCCTGCGTCCTCGACAACGCGTACGGGGTATTTGTGGCCTCCCCGGGAGACGCAGGGAGCGGGGACGGAGG
>JBAULD010000328.1:0-6564 GCA_049578005.1 Polyangiaceae bacterium | reverse complement strand
GAGCCTACTTCTGTAGGCGAGCACGCTCGACGCCGGGATCGCGCAGCTATCGGCGAGAAGCGCCAGGCTTCTAGGGGGAGGCCCACCAGCGGATACACAAATCGTCGCTCGCGTGGCGCACGGCCATCGCGGGCACGATGGGTCCGACTCCCCCGCTCCACGCCGGCGCGGGGCTCAGCGGTCGCTCCGCTTTCGGAATGACACTCACCGCCAGCGGCAAGCCCTCGGCCTCGGGACCGCAGAGATTCGCCTCGGCGCGCGCAATCCATCCTGGCCCTTCGAGCGACACAACCTGAACGCGTCCCAACGTCAGAGGGAGATCGCCTACGATCCCGAGCCGCACGACGACGTCGCGTTCCCCGCGCAGATCGGCCGCGGGCGGCGATAGCAAAGTCCGAATGCGAACCGCAGCGAGATCGCTCGCCCCGTAGGCATGTCGGAGATCCGCTTCTTTGATGTGGACGACTGCGCCCGCCATTTGGGGACGACCGAGGAGCAGCTGCGCGCTCGGCATTCGCCGAACCGCAGGCTCCACGACCAGCGCTTCGCCGGAGTCGTCCGAGGCTGGAGCATGCGCCGACGGAGCGCTCTCTCCTGGCGGATCGATCGAATCGCTCGGCACGGTGAGGAGGCGCGCATCGATGGCCGCCGGAGTACCCGGTGCGCCAAACGCCACGTAGAGATCGAGGCCACCGGCGCGCCAGTCGCCCCGCGGAAGATTGACTTCTTCGACGACGACGACTCGATCCCGAGCTGCTTCGACGCGCACGCGCGCCACGCTCGGGAGCATGGGCAGCGGCGCCGCGGGGCGTGCGTCCGTGTGTACGGGGACCGTCGTGCTGCGCGCCGGCTTCGCAACGGGCGGCTTCGCGTGCGCCACGGCGGAGGAGGCGAGTACGAACAAGACCCCCGCGCAACCGGCGCTTGGTGCCCCTCTCATCCGAGGGCCTTCTCGAAGGCGCGCGCGACCGCGTCTGCCCGAGCGCCGAGCGCCTTGCCGTCGACGGGCTCGTGTGCAGGCGCAACCCCCGTGGCACGGAGATGTGCCCATGCTCCAGGATTCCGATACCAATCGGAGTCGAATCGGTCCCGTAAGCTCTCGGCGAATGGCAGCGACTCGAGCAGACCGACGAACCGCGCGGGCTCGTCCTCTCGGGCGCGTGGCCACGCTCCCCGCAATCCCGGGACGATCCCGCGCTCGAAGAGGCGGCCGCCGATCTCGTCGAATACGTCGGGTAGCGCGATTTCCAGGTCGTCGCCAGCGAGAAGCCTGGCCGCGTGCAAGCGGGCGTCCAGCAGAGCGCTGCGAGCGAGCATCCGGGACTGCCCGAGCGCCGTTCGCCGGCCGACCCCGAGCGTTCGCTCTTGCCATTCGGCGTTCGACGCGAGTGCGCCGAAGACGAACGCGAGGCGGTGGGCGCCGACGAACGCCGGCTCTCGCGCGAGCGCGAATGGCATCGACGAACTCGCCGTCGCGACGCGCACGGCGAAGCCGAACGCGTAGAGGGCTCGGGCGAAGCTCGCAGCGCCGAGCGCCGGCGGCAAGAGAGCCGGCTCGACGCGCAGCCCGTGGCGGCCGGCGCGAAAGGCGTCTTCTAGCCATCGCGGCGTCATCTGGGCGGCCCAACCCTCGCCCGCGTCCCGAGCCACCGATGCGTGGATCACCGAAGCCATGCCGGCGTTCGCCTCGGGCTTCCACACGGAAAGAGAAAGTTCATCTGTGCCATCGAGCAGCCGCGTGGCCGCATCTCGAAGCACGCCACGCTCGACCGGCACGAGCGGCGCCCAGGGATGCTCCGCTCCGAACCGACGCGCCACCTCGACGCGCCGCGCCGCACTCCGCGTCGCTACACCGGCGAGCTGGGGCGCTACCTCCGCTGCGGCATCGAGCCAGAGGGAAGCCTCTTTGGCCGTCTTGGCGGCCACGAGCCCCCGCCAGGCGTCGCGCCAGCTCACGAGCTGCGGCCGGTGTCCATCGAATCTACCTCGCGGCGCGAGTGCAGCGCGCGCGAAGGCCACTTCGTCGGGGCCGCCGATGCGCGCTTGCGTCAGGGCGTACACCCAGCGTTGGAGAGCGTCGCGCAGCGGCACGTCGACGGCGCTGGGCGTGAGCCCGGCGAGCGAGTCCCACATGGACTTGCCGGCGACGTGCCGCGCCGGTTCGAGCGGGCTTTCCGCCGCGTGCGCCTCCGGGTCGAGGGCGAGCGCAGCCCGCCACGTTCCGAGCGACTTCCAGCCGCTGGCGACGTCGCGGTCGAGCGTGCTCAGGTCCTGCGCACGAGCGTCAGCCATGGATCGTCGCGCGCGAATACCCGGCGGCTCCACGACCGAGCGTCCCGACGATCGCCCCCTCGAGGACAGCCAGTCGGTCCAGCCTGTCCACGACGCGCTCGCGCGAGCCCCCCGCCGCCCGCGCGGCCAGGTCCACGAACGTACGGTAGTGCCGGGCCTCGGCCGCCAGCAGATCGCTCCAGAGGGCGTGCTCGCCGCTGTACGCCGGGTCGCGCGCGGTCTCTTCGGCCAAGAGCTTGAAGCGTTCGCAGGAGCGCGCTTCGATGAGGGCGCCCACGAGGAGCCGGTCGACGAGCGCGGGCAGGGAGGGACGACAGGGAGCGTCGCGCGCCGCGCGCCGGAGCTCCGCAGCGTACGTGTCGACCGGGGGCGGGCCCATCGAGACTCCCCGGGCCGCGAGCATCGAGAGCACGCGCTGGAAGTGCTCGATCTCTTCTCGGGCGAGGTCGGTCAACCCGCGGACGATCTCGACGTCGCCGGGGTGCCGCGCCGCGAGCGAGAGCGCGTTCGACGCCGCCTTCATCTCGCAGTGAGCGTGGTCGACCAAGATCGCGTCGATCTCGCGCACCGCTTCGGCCGCCCACGCGCTATCGGTCGGCTGCTTGAGGCAAAACATTGCCCTCGACCATTACCACTGGTTGACTCGCTACACAGCATCCTGGCGCCCGCTCAGCGGACCACGAAGGCGACCGGCCAGGACGGCGAATCCGAACCAGTGAGGGCCTCGAGGCGCACGGTCCCGTACGTGCCCGGCGGAACGGCGTACGGTACGGTCACTTGGAGCGTGGCCGTCTGTCCGTTGTTCAGGGTGCTCTTGTCGACGGTGGCTTCCACCGCGTAGTCACCCACCCAGGGCGTCGCCTGGAAGGACCAATCGGGCACTGCTTGCGCGGACCATCCCGTGACGGTGAACGCAAACGGCACGGCGACTTGGAGCGTCTGCAGTCCCACGGGGGACGTGGTCATGCCGAACGGGACGCTGCCGACCGGCGCGGGGACGCAGGGGTCGGCTCCGCTCGCGGCCGCCCGGTTCGAAAAAACCCGCTGAAGCGTGTACGCGCCGTCCTGCGTGAGGCGCCCCCAGCAGAAATCGCCGAGCTCCGGCCCAATCGCGGTCCACGGATTCGAGGGGTCGGTGAGCACGTACCCAGGGTTGCCGGTTGGATTGGGATCAGTAAGCGAGTCGACCACAAGCCGCGCTGTTTCGAGCTCCATGCCTTGCAGTTGCGACAGAACTGCCGAAAAGCGTGGGTCGCAAGCCGGCATCACGATGTACGGGTCCCCGGTGGCCGCGCTTCCTGTGCTCTCGTGATAGCCGTTGCCGGGAATATCGGTGCAGGCGTCGCCGCCGGTCGGCGCCTGCACAGAAGAACCATTGGGAAAGATCATCACGTAGAGCAGCGGGGTGGCTTGCGCCTGAGCGCCGGGAACGGTGCCGTCGGCGATCTTCGCGGCGAGCAGCGTGCGGATATCGCCATCCGTCAAGGCGGCAGGCGCGGGGCCGGGGAGATCGACGTGCAGGTGCTGGGTGATGCCGAGCACGCCGTATTCTCCGGCCACCTCGGAAAGCCAGGTCGATTGCGCCATCCAGTCCAGGAACGCGACGAGGTCCGGCGTGTTGCTGTCTCCCTGAAACGAGACGCTGACGACTCGGACGGACGCAAGCGTCCCACCTCCCTGCGTGGAGATCTGCGGATAGGGCGTGTGGGGCGCGATCGCGAACCCTTCGTCCGCGGGAGAGTCCTGCCCCCCGTCTTCGGGAGACGAAGAGTCGGGGGCCGCCGAGTCGGGAGCCGCCGAATCGGGCGCTGCCGATTTGGGAGTCGGCGCGCGGGCGGAGGACGAGCAACCGAAGGTGCAGAGTGCGATCGTGGCAAACGCCGACCCGGTCTTCCTGTCTCCGGGCGAGCGCACGACACGAGAGCGAGCGGCTGCCATCGCTCTACTCTCGCACGTTTGGAAAAATCTCAAACAGTTCGGCGGCGCGCCCCCGTCCTGCCGCCGAGGGCCGCCATCGCCGGCGACACGACCAAGATCGCGAGCACCCCGCCGATCGTGGGTCCCAGCGACGCCCACGTCCCGGCAGCCAGCACCGTCGCGGCGGCAAGCCCGGCGAGCGCCGCTTGACGCACGCCCAGGCCGGGCGGTCCCCACTTGCCGATCAGGTAGCCGCCTGCGAAGGCACCGAGCGCGAGCTCGGCCAAGTACGCGGCCGAGGTGAAGAGGGCCGCACGGCCTAGCGCGGCTCCGTCGCTCGTCGGCGGGAGCGATCGTGCGGCGACCGCCCCAACCAGCCCGGACAAAGGCACCCAGAGCGCGACGATCGCCAGCGCTCCAAAGCCGACCCACTGCCAGGCCGGACGCGGCGGCCCGTCGGAACCGTCTGGCGGGTTCTGGAGCACGGGAAGTCGGCGCTTCGGCACGGCATCAGAGGCTAGCTCGCCCTCGTGTCTCCGTGTTATGCGCCGAGCGCCCGCATGGAAGAGACGCAGTCACCGCGCGAACCGTCCACGGGGCGGAGCACGGCCCGGGTCCGAGTGCGCTTCGGTGAAACCGACCTGATGGGGATCGCCCATCACGCGAGCTACGCGAGCTACATGGAAGTGGGCCGGGTAGAGTGGCTGCGGCGGCGCGGTGTGACGTACGCGTCGTGGGCGGCGCGCGGCGTTCACCTGCCCGTGGTCGAACTCTCGATTCTCTACCGGGCGCCCGCGCGATTCGACGACGAGCTCGACGTCGAGACGTCTATCCTCGAGGTTCGGGCCGCCAGCTTGCGCTTCGGCTACCGGATCGTCGGCGCCGCCGATGCCGCCCTGCGCGCCGAGGGCTCCACCCGCCTCGCGTGCGTCGATGACCGCGGTGTGCTCCGCCGATTGAGCGCGGAGATGATCGAAGTGCTCGATCGAAGTGAGAATCTCTGACGCCTACCGCCGCACGGCCTCGCGCGCGACTCTCACCACCAGATCTTCGTCCCCCCGCTTCACTTTCAGCACGACGTCTTCCGAGAGTGGCCCGCTCAGCTTGTCGCGCGCCTCCTCGATCGAATGGACCTGCGCGTCGTTCACCCCGAGCAGGACATCACCGGGCGCGAGGCCCGCTCGCTCCGCTTCGCTCGCCGCTCCGACGGCCACGACGACGACTTGTACCGGCGCGCCCGTTTCGCCCAGCGTGACCGCGATGCTGCCGGAGGCCGACGGCCCCCGATCCCGCTTTTCTTCCGGCTCGGTCAGGGTGATGCGCACCCCGGACGTCGTTCGCTCCGCGACCACCCGCACGGCCTCGACCCGCCCGCGGCCGAGATCCGGCGCGTACGCTTCGAGGTCCACGGTCCCTTCGGGGAGCTCGTTCACGGAGAACCGGCCCCGCGCGTCGGTGACGGCGACTCCCTCGGGGGGCATCCCCACGACGAGCCACGTCGGCGCGTGGTCCCGCGCGACGCGCGCGCCGGCCACCGGATCGCCCCGTGCGTCCACGACGTCGCCTTCGATCACGCCTTGGGCCGCGAGCTCGAGGCGCGGAAGCGCGAACGTGCGCTGCCCCGCGCTGTCGGGAACGACGACCCGGAGGGAAACGCCCGCGAAGCCCGGAGCCCGCACGTGAAGACTGCCGCCGCCGGCGGCCAGTTCCCTCAACGCGAACGTCCCACGCGCACCCGTGCGCGTGCGGCGCACGCCGAGATCCGTGTAGAGGGTCACGTCGGCCCCCGCGATGGCCTCACCGCTGTCGGCAGCGACGACTTCGCCGGTCGCCGTCTCGGCCGCTGCGAGCTCGATTCGAACGGTGTCGGCGCTTCCGTCGGTCGTTACCGCACGCGGCGCGTGCCCGGGTGCCGTCACTTCGAGCCGCAGCGGCAAGCCCAGCGCTTGCTTGAGCGCCGCGTCCCCGTGCGCGTCGGTGAACGACGTCGTGCGAAGCTGCGAATCGACGGAGAGCGCGGTCGCGGTCACCTGGGCCGCGGCCACAGGCCAGCCGTGATCGTCCGCCACGGTCACAGCGACTGACCCGCGCGTTTCCGGCAATTGGACGGTGACCTCTTTCCGCGATCCCTCCGGGACCTCGACCGACATCCGCACAGCCGGCTGGTCGTCGGCGTCCGTGCTCGCCGTGAGGGTCACTGCGCCGGGCAGCGCGGCGAACGCGAACGTGCCGTCGCTCGCGGTCCGGGTCGTGCGTTCGAGCGAGCCACGCGTGGCGGACACGAAGACGCGCGCCCCCTCGACCGGACGATTGTGCGCGTCGACCACGCGTCCCTCAAGCCCGCCCCCCCCGTGC
>JBAULD010000327.1:0-9039 GCA_049578005.1 Polyangiaceae bacterium | reverse complement strand
CGGCTACGGTGGGGAAGATTTTCTTCATTTCGCGGGCTCCAAGGACGTCCAGAATCGGCTCAAACCTGACAGTAGCAGGCGACCGCCACATCGGCTCAAGCCCAGTTGCGCTGAACGTGCAACCATGTGCGAGGGCATCGGTAAAGCCGGTGCCCCGCGTCCCGTTATTTGCGCTTTGAAGCCTTTTTGGCGCTTTTCTTGGCGCCCTTCTTGGCTGGCTTTGCCTTGGACCAGACTCCGATCGTGGCGCCCGTCGGATCCACGAAGACTCCGATAATCCCGTTCTGCCCGATGTCCATGAAGGGGACGACTACCGTCGCGCCACCCTTCTCCGCCTTAGCAAGAATTTTCTTCACATTGTCCACTTCGACGTATGGCATCCACGCCACCGGCGCGTTTGGCATGGGCTGCGCTTGCATTCCGCCGCCGGGGCCTTTACCGGGAGCAATCATCGTATAGACGCCGCCGGTCGTCCCCATCGGCGTGTCGGTCAGCTTCCAATCGAAGAGCTTCTTGTAAAACTTCTTCGCTGCACCGAGGTCACTGGTCGTAAGTTCGATGTGAGCAAACGGATTGGGCATGGGCGCTCCTACCGGGCTGAAAGGACTCTAATCTCGTGTCCAGCCCTCTCAAGGAGACCACGTTTACGGCCAAGATGGTAGAGCCTAGCGGGCCGAGCGGGCAACGTGGACGGCGCTGCGCGCCTCGCCCGGAATGGCACCTTGCCGCGGACGTCCCTAGTCGGCGCCGCTCGCACTCGCGACGATTCTACCCGAGGTCGCCGAGCGCCTCTCTGTCCGTCACGTCGCGAAGTACGTCGTGGCCCTCTTCTGCCCTTTGCTCTTGAGTGCCTTCTTTTGGAGGCCCTCTTTCAGTATCCGCGGCATCTCTTTGGGTTGCAGTCCGAGCTCCGCGCGGATTTGCTCCGCCCGCAGGCCCTCCCGATGCTTCTTCGCCAGGGCGACCACCTGGGCGAGCGCCTCGGCAATGTCCTCCTGGGAACGACGGGGCAGTCGCCCGCTGGTCGCGACTCCCCTCTTTGCGGTCGGCGCGGGAGGCGCCGCGGCAGCGGGCGCTCGGTTCGGGCGACCCACTCGCCGCACCTGCGCGCTTCCCTCGACTAGCTCGTTCAGAGAAATGCCTCGGATAGCCTCTAGGACGCTTTCAGCGAAAGAGGCGGCGAGCTCATTGAGCGTGGCTTGCAGTGATGTGGCCATGGAGGCGCTGCATATAGCACAGTCTTGGCGATTGCCACTATGTTTCCGCAAATGCGGAGCGCTCGGCTCCTGGAATCGAAGCATCGAAACAGCCCAACCCGAACTCCGAAGAGACCGGGTTGGCCCATCTTTCTTATTCGGAACTCAGGACGGTCCAATCGCTGGATCCGTCATGCGGTCCTTGCCGGTCTCGACGTGTCCCGGCAGCCGCTGCCGGAAAGTCGAATCTGACTCGACTCCGATGGGAAAGTCGTACCAGCGGAATGTCTTCTCGAACGACCAATGCCAGTGTGAGGCTTTCGCCGACCTCGCGTGAGCGGGCGACTGCTTGGTTGCCGTAGAAGTCCAAGATTCGCCCCTTGCTGACTTCAGCACTTCGATTCGAGACGTCCAGCGTAATCCCCGGCGCAATCGCCGGTTACCTCGCCGGCGTAGAAGCCGAGCGAGCGGCTGGAGGGCCGCTAGGCCCAACCGGTTCGGTCGCCGCCTATTCGGTCGCGGTTCTTACGGAACGATCTGGAGCGAGCAGCCGGCGGTCGTCGACATGTAATAGATCGTCGAGATCGCAATCAGCAGCGTCACCAACGCGAGCCGAATGTACTTCGGGCCAGTCCAGGCCTTGTCTTCCTCGTCGAACCTCTTCTGGGCGACTTCTTCGGCGGTCGACATGGGCGTCTCATAGGCGAGCCACGGCGATTTTTCAAGCGCCCCGGGCCCCGGATCAAAACACGAAGTGCCTTCCCTTTTGCTTGCGGCAGAACATCGCGATCGTCGCGGCCGCATCCCCGACCCCGGTGTTCCCGCTCTCGCCGACCCCGCTCGCCCCGAACTCCTCCCATTCGAGCGCGCTATCGGTGCCGTCGTTCTCTTTGAGCATGCCGCCCAGCGTGCGGTGCGCAAACGCGAGCTTGGCGTCGTCGCGAGTCCAGAGACTGGTTGCGAGGTCGTGCGGGTTCACCTCCAGACAAAATCGGACGAACGCCTCGAAGCTGGGCGTTTCCATGGTGACCAAAACGGGCATGAAAAGCTCCGTCGTCGCGAGCGCGATGACCTTCGCCCTTCCGTCCCAGTCGACCTCGACCCTGGTTTCCGCCGTCACGCGCCCCAGCACCACGGGCGCCGCGACCTCCGCGTTTTGCGCGTAGTCCCCCGCGGTCACCCTGCCCCCTTCCAGCAGAACCCGGACCCCCGCGGCGCGAGCACTCTCTTGGATGCTGCTCACCGTGCTCGCCTTGTGGACCATGAGGGGGCTGACGACCTTCGTCTCGTTCGGCGCGGCTGCTCGGGGATCGGCGGTCTTCCAGGTCGCCAATTCGGCAGCGATCTTGGGCTCGATCCGGTCGAGCGTCGTTGGGCTGGCGGCGATTCCGTGCAGGCTCGTGCACTTGTGCGAGCCCAGGGAGAGCTTTGAATAGGCCAGTCGCGCGGCGATCGTGGCGAGCTCCGCATCCGAATATCCGTCGTCGATCCACGCCCAGTTGCAGCCGCCGCCCTCGAAGCGGACCGGCCTCACGCCGCGCGCGGCCTGGAGCGACTTCGCCGTCTCGGCGCTCCCCGTCACGCTTACCACGGCGATCCTCTCGTCGTGTACGATCGGGCCTACGTCGCCCCCGAAACCCTCCAGCTTGTGGACGGCGCGTGGGTCGGCCCCCGCGGCGAGGAGCATCTTCGTCAGAGTGGTGCTCGTGATCGCGCTGAACGGGTGCCCCTTGAAGATCATCGGCGACCCGCTCAAGTAGCAGCCGACCAATTGAATCCCGGGAATTCCATAAATGAAGTTCATCGGCGTGATGACGGTGCAGACGCCTGCGGGGATGAACGCGTCCTTCCAATACGACTGACCCCGGATCATCGCCGGCACAATCTCGCCTGCCATGGCCTTCTCGGCATTGCCCTCGAGGTGGTCGGCCGCCCGTTTGGCCTCCCAGAAATCCTTGTCGGCTTCGAGTCGCGTCTTTGGCGTCTGCTGTCTGAGCTCGTCCAGACATTCTTCATAGAAGTACTCGAGTAGCCGCGACAGGTTCTTGACCACGTGCTTGCGATACGCGAGCCCTTCCTTCGCCCACTCGAAGGAAGACCAGAACGCGTAGGCGCGATCGATCGCGTGGCGGCAATCGTGGTCACGCGATCGCGCCATCTCGAAGAGGGTGATTCTGCGGTCGGCGAGAGACTTCATCGCGACGAGCTCGGGCGGCCGGATCCATGTTCCGTCGACGAGATTCAGGCACGTGACCGGCTTGTCGCCGGGGGTTCGCGGGATGGACCGTGGGAAAAGGTACGGGCGCAGCGCCTCGCAGTCCGCGTCCCGCAAGTGGAGCGAAAAGAGCGAATACGATGCGCGTCGCGCCGGGTAGAGTTCGGCGATCGGATCGGCGCCGCCGCGCTCGTCGATCGCCTCCGAGACGAAGCGCGCGCTGCCCCGAGCCAGTGCGGCATGTAGTGCTTTCGGTTCCATTCAGCCTCGGAATGGAGTGTAGCCCCCGCCGCCGTCCTGTCTTCGCGGGCGGCCGTCATGGCCGGGGTAGCTTGCGGGAGTGGCAGCGGCGGCGCATTTTCTGCGCTACTCGAACCGGGCAAGGGGCGGCAAAGAAAAACGAGCCTCACGGCTGCCGTCGTTCCACGTAGTGTTTAGGCCCGAGTCGAATGAACCTAGGACGGGAGGTCGCGTGGTGAGGAGATTCCTGCCGTTGGTCTTGCTCGTCGGAGCGTGCGCGCCCGACATCAAGCAGAACCCGCCCCCGAGTCCGACCGTGACCGCTCAGCTCGATCTCGCCGCAACGCCGCCTGTGGTCCCCCTCCCGAACGACCTTGCGATAGTGGGCGGCAAGGTGGCTGTTCCCGCCTCGCCTGCAGATTCCCCGGCGCAGACGGAGTTCAATCAGAACTACCTCGGTTCTTTGAACGGCTTTCCATTCGAGTCGACCGCGCAAGTGTTCTTCAGTGGACCGCTCGACCCGGCCACAGTGGTCCCGCAGAATATCGTCGTCCTCGACATCACGTCGAAGACCGCTCCGACGCTGGTGACGGGGCTCACCGCGCCCGTCTTCGACGACAGCTTGAACGCAATCGACCAGCCGCCGCCGGCGGCCGGCTGGACGCGCGCACATCAATACGCCGTCGCTTTGATCGCGGGCCCCGGCCATTTGACCGGGGCGAACGGGGAGCCCGTGATCGGCTCGCCGACGTGGGCCCTCGTTTCCAGTCCGAGTCCGCTCGTCTCCTGTGAGGTCGAGGTCGGGGGCCTGCCCGATCTCACGTCCCCCTGCAAGCCGGCGGTCGACGTCATTCCGTCGACGTACACGGACCCGGCGGCCCGACTCGCCGATCAAACCAAGACGGCGATCCAGCTCGAGGCCATCCGCCGCGGGTACGCGCCGCTCGTCTCTCAAATCGTGGCTCTCGCGGACCTGCCCGACGCGAGCTCGATCCCGATTGTCTGGACGTTCACGATCGTCGACGCGGGCGAAGTGACGTTCGACCCGGCCCACGGCGTCATCCCGTTTCCGAACGACGTTCTTCGTACGCCAAGCGGTCAGGTTGCGCTGCCCAACCCCGTTACCCAAGCGCCGTTGACGGCGTCGGACTGCGCAACGGCTACCGACTCGGCGACGCAGCTCGTTTGCGGGCTCAACACGCTGGACGGCTTCTCGACGATCGCCGCTCCCATCAGCGAGAACGGCGCCACGACGGACGCGGTCGCGCAGGCCCACCTCGACCCGGCCGCAAACCCGCCCACGACGAGCTCCGTCGGATTGTTCCGGCTCGCCTCGAGCGCCCCCACGCCCGAGCAAACGCCAACGCCGGTCTACGCTCCGTGCGTCAACTGTCTGTCGAGCCCGCACGCCGACGGGACGCCGCAGACCTCTCCGCAGCAGCTGCAGTGGCAGCTGGGCGCGCCGCTCGACGAGAAGACAACGTACCTCGCCTACGTAACCACAGGGCTGAAGGACGGCTCCGGCACGCCCGTCGCCCCGACGCCCGCGTTTGCGCTGGTCCGCTCGAAGAACCCCATCGCGATGAACGGCAAATCTCAGGTCAATGTTCTGACCGACGCGCAGGCCGTGCAGCTCGAACCCCTGCGGGCAGCGCTGGCTCCGGCCCTCGACGGGCTGGAGGCGAACGGAGTGCCGCGCACGAGTCTCGCGCTCGCGTGGGCGTTCACCACCCAATCGGAGGCCACGCTCCTCGACTCGCTCTACGCCTACGTGGGGTCGCCGCCGATTCAGGCGCTGCCGCAAGGCCCCGTGATCTTTGCCGACGCGACCGCGCAGTACACCGCCGCCGCCGGAGCCACGACGCCGCCCATTCCGATCGGCGCGATCGGGAAGTTCTACGTCGGGGTCTTCGAGACCCCGGTCGCCGTGACGGGGCCCGGCGGAACGCTCGATGTCCTGCATCCCACGCCCGAGCCGGTGACCTTCGCCCTCTCCGTGCCTGCCGCGCCGCCTCCGCCCGGCGGATACCCGATCACCATCTTCGGTCACGGGTTTACGCGCGACCACAACGATTTTCTCCCGATCGCCAACTCGCTCGCCGCCGCCGGGCAGGCGACGATCGCGACCGACGTTCTGTTTCACGGCGAGCGCACGTCGTGCACCGGCGCCGGGACGTATCTCTCGCAGCTCTCGGGATTGACCCTCACCGACGATTTCGCCTGCGCCGATCCGACGACGATGATGTGTAACGAGCTGCCGCTGGTCGGCCGATGCGTTGCGCGCGTCGACGCGACGCGGATTGCGTGTCCGGGGCTCGGCGTCGCCACGGGCCTCGATCCCACCGGCAACCTCGGGTGCAAAGCGGCGAACATGGGCGCCTGCGAGGCCGACGGGCGGTGCGAAGGCGGAGACTTCATGCGCGACTCGGGTGGGCGTCCGGTGATCAGCGGCTGGAACATCTTCAGCCTGACCAACTTCTTCGCCACTCGCGACAACTTCCGTCAGCAAGTCATCGACCTCGCGCAGCTCGTCCATACGCTACGGGTCACCGGCGCGAACTCGCTGGCCGGACGCATCGCGGTCGCCGGCGGTGCGGCGACGTTCGATCTCACGAAGATCGGCTACGTCGGTCAAAGCCTCGGCGGCATTCTCGGAACGCTATTCAACGCCGTTTCGCCCGACACGAACAACGTCGTGCTCAACGTGCCGGGCGGCGATCTACCGCAGATCATCCTGACGGCCCCTTCGTTCACGCCACAACGGACGGCGCTTCTGGCGGGGCTCGAGAGCCAAAGCATTCTGCAAGGTACGCCCGCGTTCGATCAGTTCATTGCGACTGCCCAATGGATTCTGGATCCTGCGGATCCCGCGAACATGGGATGGCGCCTGACCCACCCCGTCACGATCGCGCCGGGCCTGACGGCCCCGAACGCCAATCGCAAGGCGTTCATCCAGTTCATCGAGGGCGATGAAACGGTGCCGAACCTGTCTAACCTCGCGCTCGTGGCCGCCGCGGACCGCCCGTTCTCGAGCACGCCGCCGAGCTTCGGCTGCACGGCGCCCCTCTTCTGCTACGAGTTCACGGAAGCGCTCGACGGATTCGACACCACGAGTGTGCCGCCTAACGCCCGTCACGGCTTCTTGTTGCAGCCTCCGGCGGCGACTCCGCAGTCCCTCGCCTTGACCACCAAGGCACAGACGCAGGCCGCGACGTTCCTCGCGACCGGCTCCCTCCCGTGACCAAGCCGTCAAAACCAATGCGGAGAGACATCCCCATGACGAGACGATTTGCGGCCATCTCTCCGTACGCCGCCCTCGCTCTCCTCGCCATCGGTCGTCCGGCAAAGGCCGCTGGAATCGCGCTCGACGTCCAATCGGCCCGGGGCACCGGTATGGCCGGCGCAATGACTGCCATGGTCGACGACTCCTCGGCGATTTTCTACAACCCAGCGGGAATCGCGCAGGGTCGGATCTTCGATGCGCAGGTCGGCGATTCGCTGATCATCCCGTCGTTCCAATACACCAGCCCCGGGGGTGCCTCGACGAGCAACTCGTTCCGGGTCGTGCCCCCCTTTCAGGCATACGAAAGCGGCGGCATAACCGACGATCTTTCGATCGGCATCGGTGTTTTCACGCCGTTCGGGCTGAGCCTTGCGTGGCCGGGGGAGTGGACAGGCAAGTCACTCATCACGCAATCGTCGTTCTCGACCTACGATTTCAACCCGACCGTCGCCTATCGATTCGGGCCGCTGCGCGTGGGCGCGGGCTTCCAGGCGGTGCGCGCAACCGTCGACCTGCAGAGGAAAGTCGAAACGGGTGCCGGCGAAGTGTCCACCGAGCTGGGCGCCGGTGCCTGGGGGGCTGGAGCGAACGTCGGCGCGCAGTTCGAGGCGGTCCCGCAGTACCTCTCCCTCGGCATTCACTATCGGAGCGCCGTGAAGTTCGAATTCGACGGCGACTCGCACTTCGACCACGTTCCCGCGGAGTTTCAGGCGATCTTCCGCGACCAGCGCGTGACGACGTCTCTCGTCACGCCCGACGTGCTGCAGATGGGCGTGTCGTCGCATCCCATCGAGAACCTGGTCATCGACGCGGACGTCCAGTGGTACGGGTGGGCCAAGTTCCACTCGATCGATATCCACTTTCCCAACGACATGACGGGGACACTCGACACGACCGAGCCCAAGAACTGGAGGAATACGGTCAACGTCCACGTCGGCGGCGAAGCCGCCATCGACGACTCCTGGCGCATTCGCGCCGGCGTTCTTTACGATCCCACTCCGTCGCCCGGGAGCACGCTGGCGCCCGACGTCCCCGACTCGGACCGACTGAACCTGGCCGTCGGTGGGGGATACTCCCATCCGTCCGGTCTCCACGTGGACCTCGGCTATCAGCTTCTGTTCGTCCTGAAAAAAACGAGTACCGTGCCGGAGTTTCCCGGAAGCTACAGCGGCATCGTGAACATCATCGGCGTGTCGGTAGGGTACCGGACCCCCCCGGCCGCTCGGTAGCGCGCGGCGTGCCGCGATGCTCGAGGCCGGACGTACGCGAACGCTTTGTGGCTCTGCCGCGAGCACCGAAACGCGATCCCATGCACGCCGTGCTCCCTTGCGCATCCGCCCTTCGGGGAGTATCTACCTCGGCGTAAGCAACGACGTTCACCGTGCACGACGACGCTCTCTCGATTCTGGGATCCGCGAAGTTGCGAGACGGCAACGACCAAGCAGGAATCGAGAGCAATATCATGGGCAATCGTCTCTACGTAGGCAACCTTTCATTCAACTCAAACGCTGACTCGCTTCGCACCACGTTCGCCGCGTTCGGCGCGGTGACCGACGTACACGTCGTGACCGATCGGGAGTCCGGGCAGTCCCGCGGCTTCGCGTTCGTCACGATGGGCACGGCGCAAGAAGCTGCCAAGGCAATCTCGGAGATGAACGGCGCGACGCTCGACGGTCGCGCACTCCGGGTGAACGAGGCGGAGGAGCGCCAGCAGAGCCGCGGGGGTGGCGGCGGCGGCGGTGGCGGTGGGAAGCGCGAACGCTGGTAGGAGGAGCGGCTATAGATGGCATCGAACACCACCTTTGCCAAACGCCAAAAAGAGCGTGCTCGCCAGGAAAAGCAGCGCGCAAAAGACGCGAAACGAAAGCAGCGCCGCGCGGAGGGCCCTGCCGATCAGGGCCCGGTCGAGCCCGGAGTCGATCCCGATATCGCGGGAATCGTTCCTGGGCCGCAGCCCGTCACCGAAGACCCCTAGAGGCCTGGCGCTTTTCGCCGATACCTTCGGTGCGCCAGGAGAAGCCTGGGTGAGGAGGAAGCCAATGTAGAGCGACTACAGGAGCAGAAACCTCACGGAGCAGCCCAGCGGGTTCGAATCCCGTCCGGTC